>JAWUVO010000106.1:0-22150 GCA_034112325.1 Bermanella sp.
TGTCGAAAATCAGCAGAAACTTTTACAGTCTCTAATTGAACTGTCTCTTCAGTTTGAATTTTTTCTATCTGGGGTTGCTCGGCATGAGCTTGCAAGCCGGGGGCTGCAATCAATAGCGAGGCTAGTATTTGTGTGTATTTCATTGGGTCTTTTCCAAATATTAATTGAATAAGGCCCGGCAAACAGGGTAGGTGGTAAAGCAAGCCATTAGTAATTAACTGGATTTAATCTCTAAATAGCATTGGCAACAGATAGAATGTGTTCCATCCCTACGCCGGTATTAACCGGATCAGGTACAAGGAGTTCGCTTTAAAAGACATCTCAGGCATTTGGTTTTTATAAAAAACCTTGCCTCCCCCTGGACAGTTGGATTCTACTTCAATGCTGAAAGGAACTAAAGTCCCGAAAGCTTTTTGTTACCAATAATGGCTTGTTTTAACTTTAGAGTCTGGCTAACGCCGTTAGATTCGATGGTTTGCAGTTTTACAATCAGAAAATCGTAATCTTTTGCTAGCCATATATGGGTAGATTCTTTGTCTTTGCTTTTAATTTGTTTTATTTCAATGGTTTCAATATTTCCTTGATCCATTTTTAAGGTAGCCTTGCCTACAATTGAAAAATCATACTGTTTAAGACGATTTTTATACGCTACAGGGTAAGAAAATTCTGATTTGCCACTAATTAGATCTAAGCGTATTTGTTCTTGATAGCTAAGGTGGTCTTGAATGCTGTCGGTTAACTCATAGTTCCCCCATGTGTCTTTATACGGTAGCCAGACTTTGTTTTCTTCTCTATTAAATTCTAAATTTCGTAATTTTTTAGATAAAAACCCACTAGTTTTATAACGGTATTTAACCGGGAATATTTGATTTCCTGACAGTGAAAACTCTGATATTTCACTTAAGTCTGCTACCGACGAATATGCTTCAAAAGAAACTTTCCAGTTATTACCCTCAAGTTTCTCTAATGTTCGAGTTGCTTCTATGGTGATAGGGAACCATCCCGCTTTCCACGTGGCTTCGTACTTGGCTGTGTATGGTTTAAGAATTGGTGGATTTAAAGGCGAATTATCATTTAATACAGACTTTTTATTTGTGGTTACTTCAGGTGTTGAAGCATTCTCGGAAATGCTTACTTCATCTGGCTTTTGCAGTGAAATTATAGCTGGTTCAATGTTTGAGCTGCTACTTTTTTGATCTGTATTCTCGGAATTTGTTTTGCTGCTGGCGTGTTGTGTTTCAGGGCTTGCATGATCGACCTGATGAGTTTGTATTTTTGGGTCGGCAATGGCACAGCTAGCAATGGCAATAATTTGGGTAAATATGAATATATATTTTATCAATTTGCATGCCTAAATATTATGATCATAAATCATAAGCTGATGGATTTAGTATATGTTTGAGTATAAGCGTACTTGTGATGAATAATCTAGCTTATGGGGAATAGAATATCGTAATGAGTAAAAATGGATACCAGGTAGTTAGGTATCCATTTAAGATTGGGTGTATTACTGAGTTAACTGCAGACCTGTTTGTGGAAGTTCTTTTCCATCAAAATATGCATCGCCTTTATTGATGCTAATGCGACCTTCAATAAACCATTTAACTGCAATCGGATAGATCACATGTTCTTGAACTTGCACACGACTGCGAAGGGTTCCTTCATCGTCGTCATCAAGTATAGGTACTATGGCTTGAATAACATTGGCACCGCCGTCTAGTTCGTCACTAACAAAATGAACGGTTGCGCCGTGCTCTTTGTCACCGGCGTCAAGTGCACGTTGATGTGTATTTAAGCCTTTGTATTTAGGCAGCAAAGAAGGGTGTATGTTTAATAAACGACCCTTATAACGACGCACGAAGTCAGGCGTTAATATGCGCATAAATCCAGCCAAAACTACAAGGTCTGGACTAAACTCGTCAATAGCGCGAATCAAGTGCACATCGAACTCTTCACGAGTTGAAAACTCAGAGTGATCAACAACGTCAGTTTCAATGTTTAATTCTTTGGCTTTTTGTAATCCCATTACTTCGGGGCGGTTACTAATAACCGCAACAATTTCACCATCAATTTCTTTTTTAGCACACGATTCGGCAATGGCTTGCATGTTACTGCCAGAGCCTGAAACAAGTACAACAATGCGAGCTGGTTCAGCTTTTTCAGATCTCACTAATTAAGCCTCGTCTACGCCTTTAACGATTACTAGTTCGTCATTTTCGCCAGCTTCTTCAATGCGGCCTACTAAAGTGGCTGTTTCGCCTTCAGCATTCAAAATGTCGATCGTTTTTTGTGCGTCTTTTTCATCAACAACTACAATCATGCCTAAACCACAGTTAAAGGTTAGGTGCATTTCGTGCCAGTCAATGTTGCCTTTTTCTTGTAGCCAATCAAAAACAGCAGGTCGTTCCCATGCAGCGCTGTCTAAAATGCACTTGGTGCCTTCAGGTAATACGCGAGGAATATTTTCGTACATGCCGCCGCCAGTAATGTGGCAAATAGAATGCGCATCAATGGTTTCTAACATTTTAAGAATAGGTTTAACGTAAATGCGTGTAGGGGCTAACAGCGCGTCGCCTAATGTTTGACCATCTAGGTCTTGGCTAAGGTCGGCGTTAGCCACTTCAATTACTTTACGTACTAGCGAGTAGCCATTTGAGTGCACACCAGATGACTTAAGGCCAATTATTACATCGCCCGCTTTTACTTTACTGCCGTCTATTAAGTCTGCTTTTTCAGCAATACCTACACAAAAGCCAGCAAGGTCGTAGTCTTCACCTTCGTACATACCTGGCATTTCAGCTGTTTCGCCGCCTACCAGCGAACAGCCCGACTGCAAGCAGCCTTCGCCAATGCCTGTGACAACACTTGTGGCCACGTCTACATTCAGCTTGCCTGTGGCGTAGTAGTCTAAAAAGAATAATGGTTCAGCACCACAAACGATTAAATCGTTTACACACATGGCCACAAGGTCGATACCAATAGTGTCGTGCTTGTTTAGGTCCATGGCTAGGCGAAGCTTAGTGCCCACGCCATCGGTGCCTGAAACTAGAATAGGTTCTTTGTATTTAGTCGGTAGGCTGCATAAGCCAGCAAAGCCCCCAATACCGCTCATTACTTCTGGGCGGCGAGTTTTCTTTACTACGCCTTTGATGTTGTTAACAAGTGCATTACCTGCATCTATGTCTACGCCAGCGTCTTTATAGCTAAGAGACTTGTTTTGCTCGCTCATTAGGTAGCCCTATGATTGCGGTTTAAAAAATTGGTGGCGGATTTTAGCACTTGAGGGGGCTTATTTAAAAGGCCATTGGCTTTAAATCCATGTAATTTCTATCAGGGGGCTGTAATTTTTTGAATATTCGTCAGAATAGCCACAGTTTTCATAATTACAGTGATTAAGATGAGATTTATATTAGCGTTTTTCCTGACTGCATCGTTAGGTTTTCATGTGCAAGCAATACAAGTTAATGATTTGTATGAGGCTAGAGTGGTCGTTATTGATCAATCTGCCGAGGCTCGTAAGCAAGGTGCCCAAGCTGGCTTATTGGAGGTTCTATATAAAGTAAGTGGTTTTCCAGTGCCTGCGGACAATCCAGTGATTAATAGTGCCCTTGATATGGCTGATCAATATTTATACCAATTTAGTTTTGCCCGTGTAGACGAGAAGCAGTGGAATGAAAATATTCCTCCAGGTTCTAGTTATCTAAATATGAAGTTTGAAGGCAGGTCTATTCAAAGAATAATTAAACAAGCTCAGCTTAACCGCTGGGGTGCTAATCGTCCGACAGTCATGATATGGGTGACTGTCGACGATGGTTCCCGCCAAATATTGTCAGACGCGTCTGATCATCAGGCAGTTAGTCTGTTAAAAGAGGCCTCTAAAAAGCGAGGTATTCCATTGGTATTCCCTGTTTATGACCTAGAAGATTCGTTCAAATTACCAACTGAACAGCTTTGGGGGTTATTTAAAGAAAGTATTATTAAAGCTAGCGAGCGCTATGCAGCAGAGTCAATTTTAGCCGGAAGAGTTTATCGTTTAGATGGAAATCGATGGGGCGGTAACTTCCGCTTTTATTTCAAACAGCAGGAGTTTGAATACGAGTTTGAATCAACTAGCTTAGAGGGCTTGTTGCTTTCTGGTGTAAGTGCAGCTGGTAGTGTTTTGGCCGATACGTTTGCTCTTAAGCCTTCGGTTGTAAAAAAAGGTTCGTTAGTGATAAGCGTAAAAAATATAAATAAATTAGAAGATTATGGTAATTTATTAGCTTATTTACAGAAACTAGCGGTGACCAAAGACGTTTCTATTATTAAAGTGAGCGACAAAGAAGTACAGCTTGAACTTTCTTTAAACGGAACGCTTATTCAGTTTAAACAATCGCTGTCTTTAAATAACAAATTGATTGAAATTCCAGTTCCTGAGTCTGTAGCAAAATCTGTTTTCAGCTTAACAGATCCAACATTCGACGAATCAATAACGTATTTTACTTGGCGGCCATAAGCTGTATAACGTTACTTTTGTATATTTAAGTTAGTTAAATTAAAGGAATAAATTCTTGGATAATTCATTTCAGTTTGGCACTAAAACCATAATTTTTTTGGTTTTTTCGGCTATTTTTTTGTGGTTACTGGTCAGTCTCGAACCGGTCCTTATGCCCTTTATAGCCGGTGCACTATTTGGTTATTTAGGCGACCCAATTGCAGATCGCTTAGAGCGCTTGGGTTTAACTAGAACGTGGTCGGTGGTGATTTGTTTTTTAGTTATTTCACTGATTTTGGTTGGTATTTTAGTTTTGCTAATACCACTTTTACTAAATCAAATTAAAGTGGCTTACGGCCATGTTCCTGACATTATTGATTGGTTCCAATTAGTATTTTTTCCTTGGGTAGTTGCAACTTTCGATGTTGCCCCTGAAGCATTTAATATTGCTTCTTTAAAGGGACAGCTAATGTCCCAGCTTGGAACAGCTCAAGATATAATCTCTCAGTTAGTGGTTAAAGGCACGGCTTCTACAGGTAGTTTTGTTTCCCTAATGGTGAACTTAGCCTTGATCCCAGTTGTTGGTTTTTATCTATTAAGAGACTGGGATATTTTAACCGCAAAAATGCATAATTTGATTCCTGTGCGCTATAAAAATACGGCCTCTAAATTAACTGGCGAATGTAATGAGGTAGTTGGGGCATTTTTTAAGGGACAGCTATGGGTAATGGCTGCGCTGGCATTACTTTATGGGCTGGGGCTTTGGCTGGTTGGTTTGAAATTAGCCTTGTTGGTTGCTCTTGTGGCTGGTGCGGCTAGTATCGTGCCTTACATGGGATTCGCAGTAGGCATTACAGCTGCTATGGTGGCTGGTTATGTACAATTTGGCTTCGATATTCACCTTGTTTTTATAATTGGGGTATTTTTATTAGGTCAGGTAATTGAATCTATGTTTTTAACCCCTATATTAGTGGGTGATAAAATAGGATTACATCCAGTTGCTGTGATTTTTGCCATAATGGCAGGAGGGCAGTTGTTTGGGTTTATTGGCGTTTTATTGGCTCTGCCTGTTGCAGCAATTATTATGATATTATTGCGCCACGTGCATGAAATATATAAAGATACAGAGTTTTATTCGGAAAACTAATGGCCCCCCAAGTAAAAGAACAATTGCCGTTACGCGTTCAATTACGCGATGACGCAACCTTTGATAATTTTTACAGCAGTGATGCTCAGGAATTTGCTAGTCAAATTAAGCTGAGTGCCGCTGGTGCGGGCGAGCAAAGTATTTTTGTAAGCGGTGCTGCTGGTTCCGGTTGTAGTCATTTACTTCAGGCTGCTTGCCATGAGGCAGAAAGCAAAGGTCTGAACAGTGTTTATTTACCGTTAGATGAGTTGGTTAATTATTCGCCTGCTATTTTCGATAGTTTAGAAGGTCTGCCTTTAATCGCACTAGACAATGTTCAGTCTATTGCAGGTTTGCCTGAGTGGGAAGAAGCTCTGTTTCACTTGTTCAATAGGGTAAGAGACTCCGGTGGTCGCATGTTGTTTGCGGCCAATAATACACCTGACCAGCTAGGCATCCAGTTACCTGATTTACTGTCTCGTTTAGTGTGGGGTTTGGTTTACACCATTGATGAATCCAGTACTGAATTTAAAATGGCTGCACTCCAGTTTAGAGCTAAGATTCGCGGTATGGATATGACCGATGATGTAGCCAAATTTGTAGTTAAGAATGTAAGTGGGCAAATGGAAAGTATGTTTGAGGTCTTACAGAAATTAGATAATGCATCTTTGAGTGCGAAGAAAAAATTGTCACGTCCGTTTGTTAAAACGGTAATGGCTTGGTAGCAGCAATCGACTCAATCTAGGCAACCACTTTTTTTACCTTAGTGATTGCCCAGTAAGCCGTTTATTCTACTGGTAAGGTTGTATTACCCCAGCAACGGTCAGTCGGTGGAACAGCTCTAATATACAACGCACACGCTCTTCAGACACTCTAATGTCCAGAAGAAGATTGTTAGAAATATTTATCAGTTCTTCTTCAAGCTCATCTTTTGGCATTTTAAACATCTTTTCAACCGATACTAATTCAAACGGTAATTCAGATCCGTAAGATTCGTACATAGTGTCTAGCCATTTTTCGTATAAATATGGCTCGCTTACAAACACAGGTTGTTTATCAAAATCTTCAGACATTTCCCTTAGCACGTCTAGAACACTCTCGCCTTGCATCTCGATCATTTGGCGGGTAATTCCGTGGGAGTCTTCATTGCTACTATCCCACTGCTGCCACTCGTCTTCTGGACGAATTAATATCGCTTTTAATTCACCGCTGGCAATAGACCATGCTGCTGCGATAGGATAAGCATCTTCTTCGTAGCTACTGCTTTCAAGAACTAGAAAACGTGGATATTCCATATATAATTTGCCTAATAATTTGATGGAGCTAATCAATGGAAAAGCAACAACGTGATTTTTACCAGCGCAGCCAAGAAGATCAAACTTCTTTTTTGGAGCAAACCTGGTGTAATAAATGTCAAGAAGTAGACTTGGGTATGACAGAACCTGAAGAATACGAAATTGACGGTAAAGTATGTATCGACGGAAAGTGCAGTAAATGCGGCGAAACTGTTACCACTGAAATCTTCGGTGAAGATGAAGACTGGGAAGAGTAACTCGCGAATCCGAAGTTAGTTGTTAATAAAAGCCCTAGTGGGCTTTTTTTATATACGCTTGGCTAGTCTGGTATGCACTGCCGCTGCGCAAAACTGTATTAGAGTGATCATCACGCCTATTGCCCCAAGGTTGTTTTGGTTTTCGCCAAATGCAGCCAAGGTCCAAATAATAAAATATACAAGGCAGATGTAACACATCCATGCCATGACATTTTTGCTTCTCATTATTAAGCCCGGAATTAAAACTAACCAAGGAATACCTTTGATGAGTGTTAAAGCTACACCCAGCATAATTTGATAAAGGCTATCTGTTTGAGCATTTGGGTTACTAAACGTGCCTATAGTTAATAGTACAAATTGAGCTAGAAAAGTTGTAATGGCAATTACATAGGCAATTTTAAGTTGTTTTATCATTAATTATTAACCGCTTTAGATTGTAATGAAATTGCCAAGTCTGTAATACGCTTACCTTGAACTTGGCATAATTGGATTTCATCTTGGCTTAATTTGCTGCTGTTGGTTTTTCCAGCATAATGACTCACCCCATAAGGTGTGCCGCCCGTTTGTGTATTATTAAGTTCGGGAGCGGTATAAGGGATTCCAGCTAATACCATACCGTGGTGAAATAACGGTAACATCATACTAAGAAGAGTGCTTTCTTGACCGCCATGCAGGCTTGATGAACTGGTAAATACCGCGGCTGGTTTGTCGACTAATTCGCCGGTTAACCAAAGGTTAGTGGTGCCGTCTAAAAAGTATTTGACGGCCGCTGCCATATTGCCAAACCGTACTGGGCTACCTAACACAAGTCCGCTGCAGTTACGCAGGTCTGCTTCTGTGCAGTAAAGTGGCCCAGTGTCAGGAATAGGGTCTTTACTTGCAACGGTATCAGTAGAAACGCTGGGGACAGTTCTCACCTTTGCCTCGTATCCTGCCGACTCAATGCCACGGGCAATTTGTGTTGCCATAGCTTCTACCGAACCACCTTGGCTGTAATATAAAACAAGAATATAAGGTTGATCCATGGTTAGTTCCTTCGCGGTATGACTAAACGAGCTTCAATTATAGTATTTCAAGCACTTGCTCTGGAGGTCGGCCTAATCTGGCTTTGCCACCGTTAATAACAATAGGGCGCTGGATAAGCTTTGGCTCGGCTATCATTGCTTGAATTAGGGCATCGTTAGTTAAAGTTTTATCTTTTAGGTCGTTTTCTTTGTATGCCGATTCAGAAGAGCGTAATAACTCACGAGGTGTTATGCCTAGTTTGTCTATTACCGATTGAAGAGATTCAGTGCTGTGTTTTTGCTCTAAATATAAAACGATTTCGGGTGATATTCCTTTCTCTTGTAATAAAGCTAAGGTCTCACGAGATTTTGAGCAACGCGGATTATGCCAGATTTTGATTGTCATGAGATGCTCTCGTTGCAAAATACAATAAAGCGGTTATTGTACTCACATTAATTTTGAGTGCGAGTATTGTTGTGATCGAAGTAGGTCGTTTTTTCATTTTTTTATTAACTCGGTTCGAAGCTAACCAAAACCGAAAGTCAGCAGCGGCGTTAACGTTTGTAACCCTGTTCGCCATTGTGCCTTTAATGACGGCTGGTTATGGCATGCTGACTATATTCCCTCAGTTTTCTGGCTTTTTAGACCAATTCCATCAGTTTGTATTTGAAAACTTTTTTCCGGCTGGTAGTGGTGAAATTGAAAGAGTATTAACAGGCTTTGCTGAACAGGCTAAAAACTTAACGTCAGTGGGCTTAGTTATGTTATTAGTAAGCGCTATAAGCTTAATGTTCACTATTGAGGATGCATTTAATAATGTATGGCGAGTTACCCGTGTTCGCATTGGTCGCAGACTTCTAGCTTACTGGTTGGTTATCTTATTAGGGCCAATTTTATTGGCCGTGGGGTTTTTGGTTAGCAGTTATCTATTAAGCAGTCGCTTGTGGGTAGAGCATGTGGAGTCTGTTTTTCAAATAGGTAATTTACTGATCAGTTCTCTACCAATATTACTGTCTATAAGTGCATTCTCGTTAATGTATTATTTTTTGCCCAGTTGTAAAGTAAAGTTCCTGCATGCGCTTACCGGTGGTGTCATAACGGCTAGCTTATTAGAAGTTGGAAAAATTGCGTTTGTGGCTTTTTTAGCCAATATGCCTTCTTATCAAGTAGTTTATGGCGCGTTTGCTGCAATACCCTTGTTTCTACTTTGGATCTTTATTACCTGGTGTATGGTGCTGCTAGGCGCCGAAATTGTCAGGGCCATTCCTTTTATTCAGCAGCGGTTGTCTGGGGTTAAAGCTTCGCAGCTTGATTGGGCATTATTTATTTTAAAGCGTTTGAATGAATCAGACACTAAACGAGTGACTCGAGATAAGTTGTCTTCGTCTTTATCTTTACGTGACGCTGATCAGTGGGAGGCTGCATTGGCAATACTGGAAAATCAGGGTTGGATAAATGATGATTTAGAAGAGTATATGTTGATTGCTGACTTAAGCTCTAAGACTGTGGGCGAGTTAAGTGAAATCATTCACGAAAAAAGGCTAGAAAAATTTGGTGTTATCAGTAAAACCAGCCCTTGGTTTGACCAGCTTTCTCCTTTGTTTGACGAGCTGCAACAACACAAAAAAGCAACCCTAAGGTTACCTATTGCAGTTGTTGTTTCTGATTAATGGGTAAGAGAATGTCCGTGTAGAGCTTTTGCATATTCGCCAAAGTTCTTTGCGGCTGGGCTAGGATCAAAGAATATATTTAACGAACGGGCAATGGTTCTTGCGCTGAATATACCTCGAATGGCGGTTTTACCATTTTCGTTCATGGTGACTAAAATGTATTCACTGCCAATTTCATTTAGCGTATGAAGAACATCACCAATTTTATTTTCTATTACATCTTTGATATCTAAGGCTGGAATGTCTTCAACTTTACTCATTAAGTGTCTTACCTTAATTTCATCGTGTTTTTTACCTGTCTGCTTCGAATATTGAATAGGTTTCTCACCACTTATATCAGCCGATGTAACTAACCCAGCCACACCTTCGTCGCCATCATTAATTATGAGCATGTTGCATTTCATTTCGGCCATTTGTCTTAAGGCACGGTCTAGTGAACGGTCTGCGTTGATCAATGGTGCGCTTTCGAGTCGATGATCTGTCATCACTGCAATGGCGGGGTCGTCTAAGGTAAGGTTTTTATGACCTCTGTCGGGCATTACACAATGAGGCTGGTTTGATAGGCTGTGGAAGTTTAGAGTTTTAAATTTTTCAAGCATTTGAATTCCTCCGGCTGACAGTAATAGTCTAGTCAATATTGGCCGTAGTGCAGTCAAATATGGTAACAATTAGTAAAGTTTTGTGGTGTTTGAAGATTAATTGGAAATACTTTGAACAAACCAGCGCTTTTGCCAGGCATTCATGACTTTTTCTGGGTACCAGGTTTTACCTAAACTGCCATTATAGCGAGCTAGTGCGCGGGTCCAATTACCTTTCTCTCTTTTAAGGTAGTGGGCTAAAATAGCACAGCCATATCGTAAGTTAGTTTTGTATTCCATTAGATTGTCGTCAGGGCGACCAATTTCTTTGCGCCAGAACGGCATTATCTGCATGTAGCCTTGCGCGCCAACAGAAGATATTGAATAAGCCCTAAATGCACTCTCTACATTAATTACGGCCAGTACCATTTCTGGAGGTAGGTTTTCTTTTGTAGCTTCATGGTGCAAGGTTTTTAAAAACTCAACCCTAAACTGCTTGTCTTTGATATATCGTGAAAGTCTTCTCGACATATCCACCAGCCAAACCTCTGCTTCAAAGCGGTCGTTAAAGCTAGAGGTGGTATTAATCGCCGATTTCAAATAGTTTCTTAACTCTGGGTCTACTTTGCTTAAAGCAGTTTCAGAGGCTAGTAAAAAAACGGCGGTTAATAGCAGTCGAATCAGCATTTATTTTGCTAATTTTTCTTTCATAAAGCTAAGGATATCTTCAGCTGGCATTTCAACTGCATCGTCTTTGCTATCACGACGCGCTTTGTACTCAACTACGCCACCCTTTAATCCGCGTGAGCTGAATACTACTCGATGGGGTATACCGATTAATTCAGCGTCAGCAAATTTAACCCCAGGGCTGGTTTTTTTATCGCGATCGTCTAGTAATACTTCTATACCCATGGCCTTAAGGGCGTTGTAAAGTGCTTCAGATTGCTCAACAACTTCCTCTGACTTATTGGCATCAATTTGAACAATTGAAACCTGAAACGGGGCAATAGCTTCTGGCCATATAATGCCACGGTCGTCGTAATTTTGCTCGATTGCAGCCGCGACTACTCTTGAAACGCCAATTCCGTAGCACCCCATTAACATTGCTTGGGCCTTGCCGTTTTCGTTCAATACGGTGGCTTTTAATGCTTCGCTGTATTTGGAGCCTAACTGGAAAATATGACCTACTTCAATGCCACGCTTAATTTCTAATATGCCTTGACCGTCTGGGCTGGCATCGCCTTGTACCACGTTGCGAATATCATGCACGGCAGTAATGTTAGCGTCTCGTTCCCAATTGGCACCCGTTAAATGTTGGCCGTCTTGATTCGCTCCGCATACAAAGTCAGCCATAACGGCAGCCGAGCGATCAACAATTATGTCGATGTTCAAGTTACATGGGCCAATAGAACCAAGCTTACAGCCTAGCTGTGCCTGAATATCTTCTTCTGATGCGAGGACAAGTGGATTTGCGACGCCTTCAATCTTTACAGCTTTTATTTCATTAAGTTGGTGATCGCCACGCAGCACTAAAGCAATTAGTTTTGGCTTTTCACCAGCGTCTTTCTGCTCGTTGGTTAAAAACCCTTCAACGATAAGTGTCTTGGCAACTTGCTTCGGATCAACGTTTAAGAATGCGCTAACCTCTTCAATTGAATGCTGGTCAGGTGTGTCAACTGTTGTTAGCTGTTGTGAAGCAGCTGGGCGTTCTTCTGTTGGTGCTAGCGCTTCGGCTAGCTCAACATTGGCGGCAAAGTCAGAGGTGTCACTAAACGCAATGTCATCTTCGCCAGAGTCGGCTAGCACATGAAACTCATGTGATATAGCGCCACCAATTGAACCCGTGTCGGCAATTACAGGGCGAAATTTAAGGTTTAGGCGATTAAATATATTGCAATAGGCCTTATGCATAACGTCATAGGTCTGCTGCAAAGAATCTTGGTTAGCGTGGAATGAATAAGCATCTTTCATGATGAATTCACGTGAACGCATTACACCAAAGCGGGGGCGGGTCTCGTCACGAAATTTAGTTTGAATTTGGTAAAGTGTTTTCGGCAGCTGCTTGTAACTGTTTAGTTCGTTACGGGCTAGGTCGGTGATAACTTCTTCGTGGGTGGGGCCTATACAAAAATCACGATTATGGCGATCTTTAATGCGCATTAATTCACCGCCATATTCAAACCAGCGGCCGGTTTCCTGCCATAGTTCAGCGGGTTGTACTGTAGGCATTAATATTTCTTGTGCGCCAACCGCGTCCATTTCTTCACGTACTATTTTTTCTACTTTACGCAGAGTGCGTAAGCCAAGCGGTAACCAGTTGTATAGGCCAGAAGCCACCTTGCGAATCATACCGGCGCGCAGCATTAACTGATGACTGATGACAACAGCATCAGATGGTGATTCTTTTAGAGTTGAACTTAAAAATTTACTGGTGCGCATCAGGTGTTTCCGAGATATATATTGTTTATTTGGGTGCCATGAGTGAGCCTATTGATATATCGAAAGTCAGCTCTTTACAATGCAGCCGCAAATTGTATGCTGAGCGGCCCTTAGACACAATTGATTCATGGCCAGAAGGCTATCTTTATTGCTCTAATTTCAAATTTTTATGAGATTTTCTATATATGTTGGACTGTATTTCATACAAGCAAACTCCAGGTGGTCAAATGTTAGTACTTGACCCTAGTGGCGAGCCTGTAAAATCTGAGCGCTTTGATGTTTTAGGGGTGATCGCCCAGCAACAGACGGGTATTTTTGAGGTGAAGTTCAAGGGTAATAAAATTTCGACAGACAGTTTTTTACTGCTGCCGGTAAAGGGAGCAAAATACACCAGTTTGAAAATGAAGGTGATAAAAGTCGACCCGCTAATTACCCCAATAGGTTCTTGGAGTGCCGTGTGTGAAGGCCCTAAGTACAAAGAATTTGATCTTAAGAATATTGAAGCGACTTGTGATGTTTGCAATCAATTGTATTCGTTAGAATTTATTGCTTATAGTAACGACCAGCAAGCAGACGCATTAAATGGTATGAAAATGCAGGGCTGGGATGCGACTTTAGAAAGACAGGTTTGTCCTAGTTGCTCTGGCATATGACGGAGAAGGCAGTGTTAGCCAGTAATCGACAGCTACTAATTTTATTATCTCTATATATTGCCCAAGGCTTACCGTTTGGGTTTTTTACTCAAGCCATGCCAGCCATTATGAGAGCTGAAGGGGTCGAGCTTAAATATATTGGCCTAATGTCATTATTAGCTTTGCCTTGGGCGCTTAAGTTTTTATGGGCACCATTGTTAGATAAATATGGGGTTTTTTCGTTTCCGTTGCGTAAGGGCTGGATTTTATTAGCCAATGGCTTAGCGGTTGTTAGCCTACTGATTTTTTCCACAGCTGATCAGGCTTGGTGGCTAAACACGGGTTTAGTTTTTACCATGTTGATTTTGCTTGGGTTAAACATCTTTGCCGCCAGCCAAGATATTTCTACCGATGCTTTGGCCATAGAGTCGGTGCCGGTCCATAAGCGTGGTGTGCTTAACGGCATTCAAGTAAGTGGTTATCGCATTGGTATGGTAATAGGGGGTGGGGCTATATTAGCTTGGCTGCCTGTTATGGGTTGGCAATATGCTATGTGGCTAATGGCCTTGTTATTGATGTTGGCCAGTGCGCCTGTATTGCTTATGCCTAACAAGAATAATTTAGTTAATGGCTTGGCAAATGACTTGGATGCTAGTGCTAGTGCTAGTGTTTTTGTCTCCTGGAAGGGCTTATTTGAGCGTAAAGGTTTTTGGCTTTGGGTGGGGTTATTAGTACTTTATAAAATAGGCGATGCTTTTGGCACTGCAATGCTTAAGCCGTTAATGATTGATAGCGGTTATAAATTAGAAGATGTGGCTATTATAATGGGCACTTGGGGAGTAGTTGCAGGCTTAGTTGGGGCAGTTATTGGTGGCTTACTGGTTAAGCCTTTAGGGCGCTATAGAGCTTTGGTGGTTTTTGCATTACTGCAAGCTCTAAGTTTATTTTTATATGGTATGTACGCGCAGGGCTTTATACATAAAGATGGCTTTGTATTTTTGTGTGTTATAGAGCATATAACCGGAGCCATGGCGACCATTGGTATATTTACTGTAATGATGGATTATTGTCGAGAGCATCACGCAGGCTTAGACTATAGTTTTCAATCGTGTTTAATTATTGCTAGCGGGCTAATAGCTGGTTCGCTAAGTGGCTTTAGCGTTGAAGCATTTGGGTACTTTATGCATTTTACAATAGCGGCTGGATTAACTTTGTTAGGCCTTGCTTGGGTAATATGGCAGCGTAAATTTATTAATAGTTTACTTATTGAAAATTTGAATGTGGATTTAAGGAAGTTAACTTAAGGGTTAATGAGTAGTCGATGAAAAATATAGAGTTTCAATTAGAGTTAGATGCCACGGGCCTCATGTGTCCAGAGCCAGTGATGATGTTACACGGTAAGGTAAAAGAAATGGAAGCAGGGCAGGTTTTAAGAATGCTGGCTACCGACCCTTCTACTACTAGGGATATTGCTAAATTTTGTAGTTTTTTAAATTATCAGTTGTTGCACAGCGACGAGCTTAAAGGGGTTTTTCATTACTACTTGAAAAAGCCCTAATAGCTAAATTAATTGCTAATTAAAAACCCTAAAATGTTAGATTCAATATTGATTTTTAAAATGACAAGCGTAAACTACTGTATCTAAATACAGTGTTAACTATAAGGCTTGGGATATGATGTTAAACCCAGTGACTATTCAGTATATGAGTCGCGAAGAAATTGAACGTTTATTGTTTAGCTATTCTGCCGAAAAAAATAACGAGCAAGCGGAAACGTTTGAAGCAGTTGCGCGTCGGTTATTAGAGCTGTTAGAAAAAGCAATTGATTGATAAGTAAGATTGATAAGTAAGTTAGATAAAAAAGCCCGCTAATTTAGCGGGCTTTTTTTTATTCGCCTGCAAGCAGGCTCCAACCTTTTAAGGTTTGGCGATTCTATCTGGGGAGCGATTGTCCCACCAAGCTCTGGCTTGTTTCATGCAGTCTTCAAATGTATCTGCGTGGCCCATTAAGCGCGCTGTGTATGCTAGCGTGCCCAGTACAGCGCCTTCAGCGTATTCATTGTAATCGGCATTATCTAAATGAAGTTCGTTGTGCCAAAGCTTATTTAAATCGCTTAATAAAAGTTCTTTAGGTTTTACGTGACGACGGGGGAAAATAGCTGGCCATTCTTCTTCTATTAATTCATCACCAAAACAGTGGTGCATTTTCATCACTGAATCTGGGTTAGACTCGCACTCGCCACCTTCACCTTTTAAAATTGAAAGCCTTTTGTAGCCAAGTAGCTTGGCACCATGCTGATGACTGGGGCCGTAACCAGGATGAAATACACCTTGGCTTACGTTGTCACAGTTAAGTGGATTTAATAATCTAGAAAAACTATGAACAGGCGAACGTAAGCCAAACGTGCTTCTTAAGTCGATAATTGTCTGAAGCTCTGGGCATAGGTGTTCCATCGACAAAAAGCTAAAATTATTTTCTGTTAATTGCTTCTCAACTTGTTGCCAATTGTTAGCCAGTGATACGCCTAAGTGTTGCAACACTTGGCTGCTATAAATTCGCCCAGCAGTATGGCCGTCGGCACCGTGCATAAATACACGAACACCATTGTCGGCTAAGGTTAGGGCGGCTAATAAATACCAAGGCAGTTGGCGACGTTTACCCGCATAACTAGACCAATCTAAGTCAGCCGTTATTGTGGACGGAATGTTGCTGGCAATATGATTTTTAGTCGCTTGGGTAAAGCCGGCAAGTTCGTCTGCATTTTCTTCTTTTACACGCAGCAGCATCATGAACGCGCCAAGTTGCACATCTTCAGTTTCGCCACGTAACACATGGCCCATGGCTGCTAGTGCTTCTTCGTAGGTTAGCGAGCGAGTGCCTTTACGGCCTTTACCTAAAATGCGTACATATTGTGCAAACGGATGCTCTTGAGTCATGTTGGTTTAATCTTCTATTTAAAGTAAATTAGTTAAAGTGCTTTTATTTATGATGGTTAACAATTGCCTGATAATTAATAGGCTTAAAAAATAATAAGCCTAGAAATAATAAGCCCATAAATAATAAAGTCACAAACAATTAGGCGGCTTAGGTAAACCAGCTATTTTCGCAGCTATTTTTGCAGGGCTTTCTGGGAACAGTGTCATTAAATATATACTGTTTCCTTTGTGTTCTGCTATTTGTGTTTTAACCAATTTAACAAGAGGGCGGTTTGCTGGTGACACCTGGTGTTTTTGGTAAAAATCTCTCAGTAAATAAATGACATCTAGATGATCTTTACTGAGTATTATATTTTCTTTAGCGGCTATTTCGTGGGCAATAGTTTCGCTCCACAAATCTAGGCTGGTTAAAAAACCTTCTTTATCAAATGTTAGCTCGCTGCTCATTTAGCTGTACTCATGTAACTCTACTCATTTAACCGCGCTCATGCTAAAACCAACTTAAAGTTTTGCTGTTGTTAAGCGTTAGCTCTACAAATTGGGTGTAATTAATTGCGACTATTGAGTCTTTGTGGGTCTCTGGAATCACTAAGCCACGGGCGAGCAAGTCATCTTCTAATACAGTTATTTTTTGTAGTCTTTTGTCGGTGTTTTCAGAATCATTAAATATTAATTTATTGTTTAAAAAATCTGGCCATTGTAAGGCGTAGACACCGTCTAGCATTAATAGAAATGAATCGTTAGCGCCTGCGATCTTTAGGCACTCGTTAAGACACTGGCTTTGAAAAGGACTTTTTTGAATTAGATGCAACATTAAAAGCCTACCACGTGATCTTGCTGTTCAATTAAGTTATGCACATCGGCCCGCTTAATGACAATTACCTTAATACCCAATTGGCTTTGAGAAAGGTTGCGCTCTGATAAATCCTCCTGTGTAACATATAGGTTTTCAATGTCGTACAAGGGCAGTACTTCTAGGGCGCTTAACTGGTTTTTAAGGTTAATGTGTTTGCTTTGCTGATTACTTAGTAATTGAAAAGCTCCGTCACCTAAAAAAAGCAGGCTAATATTTTGATCGTAAGCGGCACTGGTTAAAACATAGTCTAGCCCTTCACGACCTAAGCTGCTGCCGTAGGGCGCAGTGCGTTGGATAACAAGAATATTTTTAGTCATAGTCGTTCCTTGTTATGCAAACGTAATCATTTGATCACTGTTCAGCTGGGCATCTAACAACTGCCCCAGCCCTGACAATTCAAAAGGGGCTTCAATATTGTATTGCTGACGATCATAGCGGTTGGCTTCGTCGACGGTTAAGTTACCGCGTTTAAGTGCTGCGGCAATGCAAATAACTAAATCTAACTTGTACTCGTTGGCCAGCTCTACCCATTCTTGCTGGATATTGCTTTCGTCTTGTTGAGGGGTCTGAAGCTGTGAGCCGGTGTGTACGCCATTGTGATAAAAGAAAACTCTAGGTATTGAGTGTCCGGCCAAAAGAGCGGCTTTGGCGTATTTTAATGCGCTTAAGCTGCTTTGGCTGGAGTAGGGTTCGGATAATATTAATAGCGATACATTCATGGGGCTGATTGTAGCAATAAAAAAAAAGGGTTTCTCGTTAAAAGAAACCCTTTTTACTGATTTGACTTAGGTAAAGGCTATAAGCGATTACCTAGCGCCAGACTGCACAAATACAAATTGCACAATTAATCGTCGCTGGTCGCGCCTAAAATATGCAAAAGGCTAGTGAACAAGTTGTAAATGTTCAGGTACAAGCCAACGGTTGCCATAATGTAGTTAGTCTGTTCGCCGCGAATGATGCTGCTGGTGTCATAAAGAATAAAACCAGACATTAACAATACAACGGCTCCGGAGATCATTAGTGAGAAGCCAGAAACATTAACACCAAAAAAGTATGATGCGATCATGGCGCCAATAGCTCCAACAATTACCAATACAAGACCAGTAAACAAGAAGCCGCGCATAAACGTAAAGTCTTTTTTAGTGGTAGTTACATAGGCTGATAGTGCAAAGAATATAATGGCTGTGCCACCAAGTGCTTGCATTACAATTTCTGTTCCGCCTTGCATTGCAAGATAGCGATTTAGGATTGGCCCTAAAGACGCACCTAATAAACCAGTGAATAAGAAAACAACTGGTAGGCCCATGGCTGAGTTAGCTACTTTAGGCAGTACTAACCATACAATGGCAAGTGCCGATAAAGACATGATTATTGAAACCCCAAACCCAAGTCCAATAGACATGGAGATACCAGCAGTAACGGCACTAAAAGCCAGTGTCATGGCTAGCAGCATGTATGTGTTACGCAATACCTTTTGGGCATCTGAACTTATAACATTGCTTTGATTTAGAACTTGCTGTTCCATTTTTATGTTGCTCCTGATTGCTTTTGTTTATATTAACTAAAGTGTTATATGGATAATAGGGTTATAGCAGTGAATATCAACCCTTTAGGACTTATGGTTATTTAATAAATCTCTCTAAGTTGTTCAATTCTATGATTATTTTCAAAATAGTGTTGACTCTTGTCTGTAAAACCGTAATATACCTCTCGCTTGCTGCGGAGAGGTGGCAGAGTGGTCGAATGCACTGGTCTTGAAAACCAGCGACGGTTAATAGCTGTCCGAGAGTTCGAATCTCTCCTTCTCCGCCATTTATTTTAAAAGCCAGTTCAGAAATGAACTGGTTTTTTTTCGTCTGTCGGTTTTATTGGTATTAATGCCTGAAAAAAAAGCCCTTATCGAATTATCAATAAGAGCTTTTCAGTTAACGTTTGTTAGTTAAGGTTTTTTAGTTTTAAGTTGGTGAAAGTGCAGTTACTCTGCAAAAACAACCGACGATTCCAGCTCTTCTCTTACGGTTCTTGTTTTGTTCGCGTCGGCGCTCTCGTCGGCATAACCAAATGACATGCCAAATAAAATTCCACGCTCTTCTGGTAAGTTAAACATTTCACGAATAGGGTCAGGAAATTGCCCTAACGCGCCTTGCATGCAGTTTGAAATGCCTTTTTCTTGCAGTAGCAGCGACAGTGTTTGAGCATAAATACCAATATCAACCGCCCCCATGATGTCTAGGTATTTATCTAATGTGAAAATAGCCACATGAGGTGCGTCAAAAAAGGCCCAGTTACGTAACATGGCCATTTGTCGTTTTTGCTTATCTTCACGCTTAATGTCCATTGATGTATAGAGTGCGTTAGCCGAACCAAACTGGCGATCACGATGCTTGCCGGTATAAGCAACATTCCAGTTAAAGTCTGGGTTTGGCTTTCCCTGCTGCATTACAGCTTGAATTAGCTTATTTTTAAGCTCGTCTTTTTTCTTGCCAGATACCACCAGCACTTCCCATGGCTGCACGTTGCAGTTAGATGCTGACAACTGAGCGTTATTAAACACCTGCTTTAGTGTTTCAGGCTCAATTTCTTGCTTGGTGAAGCTACGGCAAGAGTAACGCTGCTTTAAAATATTTTCGATGCTCATGGTATGCCTTTGTTTATTTTTATAAGAAGCTAAAAGTATACCTACACATAAGTATAAAGGTAATGAATAGTATGAATCATTTGCTATGCATTATTTTAATATGGGGATGACTTAGATCTCATTCATGGGTGAGTGTCGCTTACAGCACTTTATCCCCCTAGTTCAGTCAGTGACTGAAAAAAAGTGGCCAATATTTCATTGTTACCGAAGACTTTTCCTCATTCAATCGTATAAACCTTAAATACTTAAACTGAGTATTTATAACATACAGGTGTGACTATGAATAAACTTACAATAACGGCCATTATACTGAGCCTTTCCGCTTTCTCAGTTACGTCCTATGCGGGTATGGACTCTAAGCATCATGATGGCGAGGGTTATAAGCAGAAGGCCCATAGTAAAGGTCATAAATTTTTTTCACAGATGGATAGCAATAATGATGGCTCATTATCAGAGGACGAGTTAATAAATTTTCATCGGCAGCGTTTTACGTCCATAGATACCGATGCTAATGGTTTGCTCACCAAAGAAGAAATGAAAAATCATCAGCAAAAAAAGCGTTTCACACGAATAGATAGTAATCAAGATGGCGTTATTTCTGAAGAAGAGATGATATTCTCTCATAATAAGCGTTCTCATAAATTAAAGAGCTTAGATACCGAATAATATTTTCTTAAATGAGTTATACCATGAAAAGTCTACAGCAACAGACTGATGAGGAGCTTATGATATTGATTAAAGCGTTTGATCACGATGCTTTTTCGACGCTGGTTACACGGCATACTGACCGGTTTTACGCGTTATCCTATCGTACCTTGTTTAATCAGTCTGATGCTGAGGATATTGTGCAGGAATCGTTTCTTAAGCTATGGCGTAATCCAAGGCTATGGAAAGATAAAAAGCATAGCAAGTTTACTACATGGTTTTACCGTATTATTGTTAACGCTTGTTATGACTTAAATAAGAAAAAGTCATCACAGGAAATCTCTTTCGTAGTTGATGATTATGAGCAAGCTGAAGAAAATGAAGATTTATTACATCAGCAGCTTTCTGCCATTGAAATTGCCCTTAGTAATCTACCTGAAAGACAGCGCACGGCTCTTAATTTATGTTTTTATGAAGGGCTAAGTAATGCAGAAGCTGCCGATGTAATGGGTATTCGATTAAAGGCATTGCAGTCTTTAATTATGCGAGGAAAAACTTCACTTAAAACTCAGTTTAATATCTCGGAGGAGAGTAATTATGAATAACAGCGATGAAAAACTTAATCAGCTATTGAATAGTTCTCCGCCAGTGCCTGTAATTTCGAATTTAGCACAGCGAATTATTTCAGAAGCGAAAACACAATCTGAATTTAAAGTAAGTGTACAGCATGAGGACACTTTTATTAAGCAAGTCTTACGGAGTTTCATATTTCCAAAGCCTGTCTATGCGTTAGCTTGTAGTATGTTGATGGGTATGGTTTTAGGTTGGCAGAACCCAGCTCTTACTTCAGATACGCTATCGGTTGCCGATTTTGATGATGATTTAAGCGGTTTATTTTTAGCTGAGGTGAATTTTTATGAATAAAAAAATGAAAATATTTATCACTGTGTCCGTTTTACTTAACGTATTACTGGTGGGCATTGTAATAGGGGCGGCAACAGGTGGTTTTGCTAAGTCACATATGGGGGGCGGGCATAATACATCTCGAGTGGAGCAGCGTTTGACCGCTATTCTCGAAGTATTACCACCAGAAAAGAGCAAAGATTTTTCACTGCGGATTTCAAATTTAAAAGTATTGAAACATCGCGATAAAGGTCATATGAAATCTGCAAGAAAAAATATCATGCAAGTATTTGAGCAAGAACCTTTTGATAAAATGGCATACCAGAAGGCCGTTAAAGAATTGAACCAGTTGCATCAAGCGCAGATGGAAAAGCGTGTAAACTTAATGGCTGATATAGCGGAGTACTTAACACCAAAAGAACGAAGGCAGTTGTCCCATATTATAATGAAAAAAGCCGGAAGAAAGCATAAATAGATCGGTAAAAGTAATAACTCTAATTGTCGAGCTGTAGTGGTACAGTGATTTTGGCCATCTAACTAGAGGTGATATTATCACCTCATAGATAATATGGTGTCAAAATGAGAAAGCCAAGAAAATCCAATTTCAAACCCGAATTTCGCTTGGAAGTTGCACAACTTGTACTTGATAAAGGTTATTCAATTCGAGAGGCCGCTGAAGCAATGGATGTGGGTAAA
>JAWUVO010000107.1:0-57281 GCA_034112325.1 Bermanella sp.
GGCGCTGGACCACGAGTAAAATCGCAGTCAACTTCACACGGGACCGGGGTAGGATCAGGGGTAGGATCAGGTGAGAAGCTTAATGTGTTCATTGAGACGAGAAGCACGCTCGTGCCAATTGCTAGCTTTTTAATTAAATTCATGTTTTCAGACCAACCTTGTTAGTTGTTATATTTTGGGTTGTGAACAACCTCTCTAATTACATTATCTTAGTTTCTGAGTTCTTGCTTTCACGAATTGGCACTATGTGTGTCACAGAGTCATTAAAACGCAATATTCTTGCCAGTTTCAATATTTTGTAGTGTTGGGTTGTCATTTAACTTTAACAGGGGATGCTAGATCTATCGTTGATACGTCTATACCTAAGGGGTTATTTAAACCCTTGCTCACCTGTGTGTATGCTATACATAATATAAAATACACCCCCTTATGATTGGAGAAAATATGAGCGACCTTCCTATAAATGGTGCCGATGCAGATATGCCGTTATACGGTGCATTAGGTATGACGTTCATGCAGTTTCCAATGATCACTAATTTATCAACTAGTGAAGCTGAAGTGGTTGTAAGTGGTGTTCCATTTGATATGGCCACCACCGGAAGGCCCGGTTCTCGTTTTGGGCCTGAAGGTGTTAGACAGGCATCGGTTAATATGGTGTGGGAAGGGGCTCGCTGGCCTTGGTCATTTGCCTTAGACGATCATTTAAAAGTAGCCGACATAGGTAATGTATTATTTAAACACGGCGAACCACAAACTTTAGTCGACAACCTGCAAGCGCACATTAGTAATATTTTGAATGCTGGCAAGAGTCCACTTACCATTGGCGGTGATCATTTTATAACATTGCCTATCTTACGCTCTATTGCCAAACAACATGGGCCAGTTGCGTTAGTGCATTTTGACGCACACACCGACACATATTCAGGCGGTAGCAAATACGATCATGGTACATTTTTACATCATGCGGTTGAAGAGGGTTTAGTTGATACCGAGCATTCTATACAAATTGGCATACGCACCAATTACACTCAACAAGATTATCCCTTTGAAGTGCTTGATGCAGCATGGATAAATGATTATGGCCCAGCTGAAATTTTAAAACGAATACACCAGCGTGTCGGCAATAAAAAAACCTATGTTACATTCGATATAGATGCTTTAGACCCGGCGTTTGCTCCAGGGACCGGCACACCGGTAGCGGCGGGAATGAGCATTGACTGCGCTTCAAAAGTGATTCGTGGTTTACAAGGGTTAAACTTGATTGGAATGGACATAGTAGAAGTAGCTCCCGCCTATGACCATGCTCAAATTACTTCGCTTGCCGCGGCAACATTGGCTTTAGATTATTTATATGTGTTAGCTGCCAACAAGCAGTAGTGTTTAAGCGGCGGCTCCTTCTATTTCATTTAAGTGGGTTAAAAATAGCGTAAAAATTTCAGACTGCGACGACGTATTTAGTCTGGTATGTATATTTTTACGGTGTACCTTAACCGTCCCTAGGCTGATATTAAGTTGACTTGATATGGCTTTTGACGAATGCCCTTGCAGTATTAAGCCAGCAATTTCTTGTTCGCGTTTGGTAAGTATTCCATCGCCAAAGGTGCTAATGGCTTGTTTCATGGCGCCGTCAGATTTTTCGTATTTCACATAATCTTGCGATTGCGATAACCAGAATTGTCTTACTAGTGAATTAATAATAGGGTGTAGTTCATTTAACCGATTTAATTCGCCGCGAGTTATGCTGCCCAGCATTTCGGTACGGCCAATGGTTATGGCAATGAATATTCCATCGTTTAGCGGAACAATAAGATTAATTTCGTCTTTGAATTTAAAATCTTTATAAAATTTTTGAAAATATTCAGTGCTTTCAAATGAATCAGGCGCTATATCTTGTAAACGGCTTACGCTTTTTGGATTGCCCGAATTAATATTGTTATAAAGTGGGTCTAATACATAACCACTTTCTAAGTAAACCTTGAGTGTTTGGCTATGCTCAGCCTGATTTAACGGGTGAACCATAACTGGCTTAAACGATTCTTTGTAAGCCACTAAAATAATACTGTCAAAATTACACAGTCCGCTTAAAAAATCGGCTAACGCATTAGGAAAACTTTTTAAACGGCAATGGTCAATTAAGCTGGCCAGTTCTTTTGGGCTTCTATAAAACTCATGCATTGTCTTATCCTAATTGGCTCAGTAATTTATTAACTGATTCTAATGTCAAATCAAAACACCTTTTTGCTTTATCAAACAATTCATCTACTTCGGCGCGGCTAATAATTAATGGTGGAGATAAAATCATGCGGCTGCCGGTAGCGCGCATAATCAAGCCATTTTCAAAGCAATGATCGCGGCATATTAAACCTACATCTATGCCAGCCGGAAAACCTTGTTTAGTGGCTTTGTCACGAACCAAAGCAATACCTGCAACTAAACCTACACCTTCAATATGGCCTGTAAGAGGGTGATTGGCTAATGTGTCTTGAAGTTTTTTCTGGAAGTAAGGCCCAATGTCTTGGTTAACGTATTCAATAATATTTTCTTTTTTCATTAATTGAATATTAGCCAGCGCCACGGCGGCACAAACTGGGTGTCCAGAGTAAGTATAGCCGTGATTGAAGTCGTCGCTGTGGTCAATAAATGCATTGGCTACACGATCACCAATGGCCACAGCTGAAATTGGTAAATAACCCGAAGACATGCCTTTTGCCATAGATATTAGGTCGGGTTGCACACCATAGGTTTGGCAGCCAAACCAATTACCGGTGCGACCAAAGCCACAAATTACTTCGTCGCAGACCAACAGTATGTCGTATTTTTTACAAATTCGATCAATCTCAGGCCAGTAAGTCGCGGGTGGCACAATAACCCCGCCAGCCCCTTGAACTGGCTCGGCGACAAACGCGGCTACGTTGTCGGGACCCACTTCTAAAATCTTTGTTTCTAGCGCTTGTGCGCACTCTAAGCCAAAGTCGTCTGGGCTTAAGTCGCCACCTTCGCCATACCAGTATGGCTGACGAATATGCTCAACCCCCGGCATCATTGGTAAACCTTGTGCATGCATGCCACTCATACCACCTAGCGATGCACCGCCTATGTTGCTGCCGTGGTAGGCATTTTCACGTGATATTAAAATATTTTTATAAGGCTTTTTCTTAATACACCAGTATTGTCTAACCATTCGAATAATAGTATCGATGGCTTCTGACCCCGAACCGGCAAAAAATATATGGTTCAAATCACCCGGTGTGATGCTGGCGATTTCTTCGGCAAGTTTAGCGGCTGGTAAATGAGTGGTCTGGAAAAAGGTGTTGTAATAAGGCAATTCGTTCATCTGTGCTTTTGCTACTTCGGCAAATTCGGTGCGTCCATAGCCCATGGCTACACACCATAAGCCGGCCATACCGTCTAAAATTTTATTGCCTTCACTATCCCAAAGGTAAACACCTTCGGCCTTGGCCATGACCTTAGAGCCCTTTTTATTTAATGCGCCGGTATCGGTAAAAGGATGCACATGATGGGCTGCGTCAAGTGCTTGAACAGCTTGTGTATTCATTGGCAAAGAGTGGTTTTCGCTCATGACGGGCTCCTAAGGTGGTAATGGAAAATGACAAATCATATTAATATATCATCATTTTGTGATCACAAAAAAGAAATGTCAATAAGTGCTTACGATATCTGTGGTTTTATCGAGCTAGCGAACCTGATTTGAATGTTCAATAAAGGTCTGCAGGCGTTCCGCTGTGCTGGCAAATGCAATCCCTTCACGAATATCAGCCTGAATAGCCATTTGTAATGCAAAAGGGTCTTGAGCCTTAATAGCCTCCATAGCTTCTTGGTGCCTGTCTACCAAATAAAACTCTTCTAGCTTACTGGTGGCTAAACGCATGAAAGGCCCTAGTTGTAGCCACAAGCTCTCGATCATTGGCAGGCATACTTGGTTGGGGTTGGCACCATACATAACTCGATGAAAGGCTTGATTTAGCGGGCTTATTTTATCCATTTCACCATTTTCTATGGCTATATCTCCTTGGTTATTTAAGGAGTTTAACTTTTCAAGTATGGTGTTATCGATGTAAGGGAGAGCTCTTGCGGCTGCATGCGGCTCAATGGCTATACGGGCTTCGCATAATTCATTAAACTTTAAGGCTGTCATTTGTGGCACAGATACACGGCGGCTGGCGGTTATTTCTAGGGCGTTTTGAGCGGCCAATTGTCTAATGGCTTCTCTGACGGGCATAGGGCTAACATCCATCATTTCTGCCAAACCACGAATGGTAAGTGCTCGTCCTGGTAAAATTTCTCCGTTCATTACTGCACTGCGTAAGGTCATATATACCCACTGGGCTATAGTTACACCGTGAGTGCGCTCAAGTAATGTAAGGGTAATAGGAGATTTCTTATCCATGCAGAGCAAGCTTTCCGTATTATTAGGTTTAAGCCGGACATTAAATTGGGTTTGAAGTATTTTTTCAACATATAATTGGCTTGAAGTACAATATTTTGATCATAATTTTAATAGTTTGTGATCACAATATTGCATTCGGCGTATTTTAATCGTATAAAAATACGGGTCAAAATTAAGCACTTACATATTTGAGAGTAACAGCATGTCCTCTACTAATGATAATGACTTCGATTTTTTTATTACCGACCTAAACGGTAATCAGCGCGGCAAGCGTTTGCCTGGGCCGTCATTTAGTAAAATTTTAAAAGAAGGCATGAAATTACCTAGGTCGGTGGTGGGACTGGATATTTGGGGTGACGATTGCGCCGCTAACGGGCTTGTATTTGAAACTGGTGACAGCGATGGAATTTGCATGCCAGTAAGTGACACGTTGACCCTAGTGCCTTGGGCAAAGCGCAGGCACGAGCAAGCGCTAGCCATGATGTTTAACCCCGACGGTTCGCCATTTTTAGCTGACCCAAGACAAATTCTAGCCAGCGTTGTAGACCGTTTTAAAGCCAAGGGTATTACCATTGTTGCAGCCACTGAGCTTGAGTTTTATTTAATGGACATTACCAGTGAGGCTATTCAGCGTCCAAAGCCTCCTGTATTGACCCGTGGCCATGGCCGACAGATATCTGAAGTAGACGCTTACTCCATTACTGAGTTAGATGGCCTAGCCGATTTTTTTGCCGATGTGCGTGAAGCTTGTGCCATTCAAAACATTCCAGCCGACACCATAATTTCAGAGTTAGGCCCGGGTCAATTTGAGATCAACCTAAATCATATCGATAATCCACTGTTAGTAGCCGACCAGGCTGTTTTGTTCAAGCGTTTAGTAAAAGGTGTAGCGCGTAAGCACAACTTAGCCGCTAGCTTTATGGCTAAGCCTTACATGGATCAAAGTGGCAATGGCTTTCATGTGCACTTTAGTTTGTTAGATGACAATGGTGACAATATTTTTGACAATGGTGGCCCAGAAGGCACTGATACACTGCGCCATGCTATTGGTGGTTTAATGGTCACTATGGCAGATAGTATGTTAGCGTTTGCACCTAACTTAAATTCATATCGTCGATTCCAAAAAGGTGCTCATGCGCCAACGTATGCAAGTTGGGGTTACGAAAACCGGACAGTAGCGTTACGGGTGCCAGAAAGTCCTAATGTGGCCCGTAGAATCGAACACCGGGTTTCAGGTGCAGATGCTAATCCTTACCTTGTATTAGCAAGTATTTTGTCTGGCGCATTGCATGGTATTGAAAACAAAATAGAGCCAAGCGAGCCAGTAGTCGGTGATGCTTATAGTGTGTTTGACGAAGACCGTGCGTTGCCCAATACATGGGAGGATGCTATCACCGCGTTAGAGAATAGCGAGTTACTTAAGGCCTCATTGGGTAGCCAGTATGTGCGAGTATTTACGGCGGCTAAGCGACAAGAACAAGCCAGTATTGCTGGGCGTATTTCGGATCTTGAGTATGAGTCTTACTTGGGTCTTCTTTAATAGGTTTTTTACTTGTAAGCTGCAAAATACCCCCGTATAGGTATTTAGATATACGCTAGGGTTAAGTAAATTAAAGTGGTTAATATATGTATTTATTAAAAACATTTAATAGCGCTTGCAAGACAAATAACAATAAAAAATGTGCCCATTTTAGTGAACGCTAAGCAGAGATTTTAGCTTTAGCGTAAATATAATTAGAGATTTAGTTTTGAGATAATGATGGCACACAATCAATTAGATATTCAGGAGTCTGGAATGACAGAAACAAGCAAATTACCCTTGTGGAAGCAAGATGGTGCGGTGCCATTTCTTAAGATTGAAAACGTAACCAAAAAGTTTGATGACTTTACTGCTGTTGATAATGTTTCTTTAGATATTTATGAAAATGAATTGTTCTGCCTATTAGGTGGTTCTGGTTCTGGTAAAAGTACCCTATTAAGAATGCTGGCTGGTTTCGAGGAGCCAACCAGTGGACGCATTTTAATCGATGGCGTTGATATGGCGGGTATTGAGCCATGGAAGCGTCCGGTTAATATGATGTTTCAATCTTATGCATTATTTCCACACTTAAATGTTTTTGAAAATGTCGCATTTGGTTTAAAGCGCGAAGGAGTTAAAAAATCTGAAGTAAAAGAACGTGTTATGCACATGTTAGAGATGGTTCAGATGGGTGGTTTTGCAAAGCGTAAACCAGACCAGCTATCGGGTGGTCAGCGTCAGCGCGTTGCATTGGCGCGTTCACTTATAAAGCGTCCTAAATTATTGTTACTTGACGAACCATTGGGTGCATTAGACAAAAAACTACGTGAAGAAACACAATTTGAATTAATGAATATTCAAGAGGAGTTAGGCGTAACGTTTGTAGTGGTAACTCACGATCAAGAAGAAGCCATGACGCTATCTACTCGTATTGGTGTTATGAACAACGGAATGGTGGTTCAAACAGACGAACCAAGAGATGTTTACGAATATCCTAACAGTAAGTTTGTGGCGGGTTTTGTAGGATCGGTAAATATGTTTGAAGGCCGAGTAAGTAAAGACAACACCGACAGTGTCACGGTTGTTTCTAAAGCAGCGGGCTGCGAACTTTATGTTGATCATGGTATTAACTGTGCTCCAGATCAAAAAGTAGCCGTGGCTATTCGTCCAGAAAAAATACAAATATCAAGAACCAGACCAAACCAAACTAACAATTGTGTATTTGGAAAAATAGAAGACTATGCCTATATGGGTAATATGACTGTTTACCGAGTACATCTATACAGTGGTATGGAGGTTAGAGTAACGCAACCCAATACCGACCGAACTTCAAGTGAAAAATTAACTTGGGAAGACGAAGTCTATTTATACTGGGGCAACGATTGCAGCGTGGTACTTACCTCATGAAAGCACTGAGTTTGCCTGAATCATTGATGCAATTAATCGGTCGTCTTACCATGAGATTTAACGTATTTTCTAACGTTAAATGGGGACGCTTGTCGGTTATATCTGTACCAACACTTTGGCTGGCGGTATTCTTTTTTATACCCTTTGTTGTGGTGTTAAAAATATCGTTTGCTGAATCTGCAATTGCAATTCCACCATATTCCTCATTGTTCGAATGGGACCCAGAAGAAACATTTTTAGCAATTAAACTCAGTTTTGCCAATTATATTTACTTGTTCGAAGACACCTTGTACATCGAGGCTTATTGGAGTTCAGTAAAAATAGCGGCCGTTTCAACCTTAATTGCATTAATAGTCGCATTTCCAATAGCATACTTAATTGCCCGCAGTGATCCGCAAAAAAGAATCTGGTTATTAGCATTAGTAGTGTTACCTTTTTGGACATCCTTTTTATTACGAGTTTATGCTTGGATAGGTTTTTTAAAAAAGAACGGCATTATTAATGAAGCACTAATGGGAATGGGTATTATCGACCAGCCTCTAGCTTTGATTCAAACCGACTTCGCTGTTTATATTGGTATTGTTTATACCTACTTACCATTCATGATTTTACCTTTGTATACCGCGTTAGAAAAAATGGACATCACACTACTAGAAGCGGCCGAAGATTTAGGTGCAAAACCATATCAAAGCTTTTATCTAATTACATTACCTCTAGCTGTTCCAGGAATTATTGCTGGTTGTTTGTTAGTGTTTATTCCTGCGGTTGGTGAGTTTGTTATACCTGCATTATTAGGTGCATCCGATACATTAATGATCGGTAGGGTGTTGTGGGACGAATTCTTCTTGAATCGAGATTGGCCAATGGCATCAGCGGTAGCAACCGTAATGCTGATAATGCTAGTACTGCCGATTATGCTAATTACTAATAGAAGCGATAATAAGGAGGGTGCAAAATGAAACGCAGATCTATATTTTTAAATTCGTCCTCTATGATCGGTTTTTTGTTTTTATATTTACCTATGATTTCGCTAATTATATTCAGTTTTAATGAATCAAAATTAGTGACTGTGTGGGGCGGCTGGTCGCTTAAATGGTATGCCGAACTATTCCAGAATGAGCAGATAATGACAGCGGCTTGGTTGAGCCTTAAAATTGCTTTTATTACTTCTACCTTGGCAGTGATTTTAGGAACTATGGCGGGCTATGTGTTAAGCCGGATGGGTCGATTTAGAGGCAAGATGATTTTGTCTGGTTGGATCGCAGCGCCTTTAGTTATGCCAGAGGTGATTACAGGACTGTCTTTATTGTTATTGTTTGTGGCAATGGAGAGCGTATTTGGTTGGCCTGCGGGCCGCGGAATAGGCACTATTATTATTGCTCATACAACGTTCTGTTTAGCTTATGTAGCAGTTATTGTTCAATCTAGATTGTCTATGTTAGATGAAACGCTAGAAGAAGCCGCAATGGATTTAGGTGCAAAACCGTCATCATTATTTTTCTTAGTGACGTTGCCACTAATTTCACCTGCAATTATTTCTGGGTGGTTGTTATCGTTCACTTTATCTTTAGATGACTTAGTTATTGCCAGCTTTGTATCTGGCCCCGGCAGTAGTACTTTGCCGATGGTTATATTCTCTAAAGTGCGCATGGGTGTTACACCTGAAATTAATGCATTGGCCACTATTATGATTGCCATTGTTTGCATTGGAGTCGTTGCGGCAATGTACCAAATGAGACGCCAAGCAAAGTTAACGGCTCAATTTAAATAGACTAATAATCATTACCATTTCAATGGACTCTAATAAGTAAGCTTATTAGAGTCGTTTAAAAACTCTAGCCTAATTAGGTAAGCTTATGAAAATTGGTGTACTAGCCGCTGGTATTACGCCTGAAGAATTGATAGATCAGCACGGCAGCTACGCCCAAATGATTATTAATTTATTAAATACCACCGATACTAAGTTTGAATTTGAAGTATTTGATGTTCGATTAGACCAGTTCCCTGCAGACTTATCTCAGTTTGATGGTTGGGCTATTAGTGGCTCTAAAAATAATGTATCTGAAAACCTACCTTGGATGTCAAAGTTAAAGACATTAATTTTAGATGCTTACAGGTCTAAGCAACCTATTGTGGGTATTTGCTTTGGGCATCAAATAATTGCGGATGCTTTTGGTGGTGTGGTAGATAGATATGAAGGTGGTTGGGGTTTAGGTTTACATACTTATCAGTTAACTCCTGGTTATCAATCTATAATTGGAGATGACAAAGAATTCTCTATTAACGCTGTTCACCAAGATCAAGTTATTAATAAACCAGATAACTCAGAGGTGATTGCTAAGTCAGATTTTTGTAAAAATGCGGGCTTAATTTATGATGATTTGATTCTAACTTTTCAAGCGCATCCTGAATTTAACATGGCATTTGAAAAAGACTTGGTAGAATTTAGATCGGGCACCGCATTTCCTTTATCAGAGTCAAGGGCCGCTATCGCGTCACTAGAAGGCAAGCAATCTGATTCAAAAAAAGTGGCCAGCTGGTTCTCTAATTTTTTAATGCAAGTTAGATAGTTTTAGTTATTTTAATTGATAAAAATTAATAATAAGACAATTATGCCCATATTTATATGGGCTTTTTTACGCATGTAATAGTCATTCAAGTAGTTGGTAAAGAGGCAGTAATGAGTTCAAAAAATTTATTTGTTTATGGCACGTTAATATTCGATGGGGTTCTACAATCGCTACTGGGTCGTATACCAGACAAAGAGCCTGCGCAGGTAGAAGGCTTTGAGGTAATTACTATTCACTTAGAAGGCTGGCAGCCTTTTCCAGTTATGATCAAGTCGCAGCTGACATCTGGAATTATAGAAAAAGTAGATGGCTATATTTTAAAAGATTTAAGCCATGAAGATTTTAAGGTTCTTGATCGCTACGAGTATGTGCATCGAGGTTATTACTTAAGAAAGCAATTAAAATTAGTCTCAGGAAATTTAGCCAGTTATTATGAGCCAGCGCAGAGTTTATTCAATATAGGGGCACTGGGTAAGCCTTGGGATATGACAGCCATAGACCCATTACTTGAGTCGGTATATGTAGATTCAGTAGTTCCTGGGTTTAAGAAAGAACATCCTGATTTATTTTTCTAGTAGTTATATTTTTTAATCGTTATGTCAGATATAAAAAAACCAAGGCAAGCCTTGGTTTTTTTATATTTAAATTTTAATCTTTATAAAAGATTAACGACCAGTCTTCATATCTGTCCAAAAACGAGTAAGTAACTTATCAACTTTTGGTGAGTGAACTGAAAGAGGGAATAGTTTAGCTTTAGTTGCAGCATCTGGATAAATACTTGTGTTTGAAGAAATTTCTTCATCAAGCAATACCATTGACGCTGGGATACCGTTTGGATACCAAACATAGTTAGTTATATCGGCAATAACATCAGGGCGCATTAAGAAGTTTACAAGCTTGTGTGCGTTGTCAGAATTTTTGGCATCTTTTGGAATTACCAACATATCAAACCACATTGAAGTACCTTCTTTAGGAATAGAGTATTCAATGGACACGCCATTTTCAGCTTCGTCAGCACGATCCATTGCTTGTAGGATATCTCCAGACCAACCAATTGCCACACAAATATCGCCATTAGCTAAATTGTTTATGTATTGTGATGAATGAAACTGAGTTACGTATGGGCGAATATTTTTAAGTAACATGGCTGCTTCGCTGTTTTTAGCGTAGTCAGACTTGTCTTTAGAGTTTGGATTTTTTCCAACATAAGCAAGTGCTAGTGGATAAATTTCATCGGCACTGTCTAACAGGCTAACACCGCACTCTTTCAACTTTTCCATGTACTTAGGATTAAATACTAATTCCCAGCTGTCTGTAGGTGCGTCTTCGCCTAATGCTTTTTTAACTTGATCAACATTGTAGCCAATACCGGTAGTACCCCAAAGGTAAGGAACACCATGAGCATTGTCAGCATCTAAAGATGATAATGTTTTCATTAATGGTGCATCAAGTTCTTTATAATTAGTCAGTTTTGATTTGTCTAAAGGTTGGAACACACCTGCTTGAATTTGACGTGCCATAAAGGTAGCTGATGGTACAACTAAGTCATAACCTGAGCTACCCGCTAGTAATTTAGCTTCTAACACTTCGTTACTATCAAAAACATCGTAGGTTACTTTGATACCAGTTTCTTTTTCAAACTTAGCAATTGTGTCTTCAGCAATATAGTCAGACCAGTTATAAAAATTAACTGTTTCTTGTGCCTGTGTAGGAAGTGCTGCAGTTAGGCCAAACGCCACGACTGCTGCTGACTTCTTAATGTGGCTAAGAAGATTTTTTTTCATTTTTTTTGCCTCTTTTTTGTCATTCATATTTAATTAACTAGATTAGAGAATGCCATAAAAAAAACAATCTAACTACGCTTTTCTATGAGAAATGTAGAGCAATTTCAAAAAAAATTGACAGCGTTAATATGTGCACGTTAATGGGTGTTATGTGCCAATTTTAAATGTGGGAAATGCCATGAATCAAGCTGTAGCGCTTATAAATAGTGCGCTCAGTAGTGAATTTTATGTTGGGTAATAGGGCGTAAAAATTAACTATTTTTTAGCTGCTAAAGATTAAATTTCTTGGTACCAAGATTTAATAAAAGTTAGGCATTAACGGTCTACCCTTTATTGTATATAACGTCATATTTATAATAGTCAGGAGCGAAGGTTTATTCTGCAAAAAAAAACACTCGCTGCAAATATTGCAATCAAGTGTTTTAATTTTAAAGTTTACTAATTACCTTTTTACGTAGTTAGTTGAGAGCATCTATACATTTAATAATAAGTGCTCGCGCTCCCAAGAACTAATTACCTCATGAAACGTTTCAAATTCTGAACGTTTAACACTGGTATAGGCTGTAATGAAGAGTTGTCCCATAATTTCAGCCAATTCAGGGCAGTTATCCAATAAGCGTAAGCCCTCTTCAAGTGTTCTTGCCACCTTAACTGTATCTCCATCTTCGCTGGCAGAGCCTGTGGTAGGAGCCGTTGGCTGGATTTTATTTTTCAAGCCAATGTAGCCACAAGCAAGGCTAGCTGCAATTGCTAGGTAAGGGTTACAGTCGGCGCCAGGGAATCGGTTTTCAATTCGAGTTGCTTCTGGTTCTGCATAAGGGGCACGTAAACCAGCTGTGCGATTATCCACGCCCCACTTCATATTAATGGGTGCTGAAATATCGGGAGCAAAGCGACGATATGAGTTTACGTTAGGTGCAAAAAAGCTAATAGCATTTGGCGTATATTGTTGCAAGCCACCCATATAGTGATAAAAAGATTCACTAAATTCACCTTCTTTTTCACCTGCAAAAATATTCTTACCGGTTTTAATATCCACTAAGCTTTGATGAATGTGCATAGAGCTGCCAGGCTCATGCTGCATTGGCTTTGCCATAAACGTGGCATAAATTTTATGCTTTAGCGCCGTTTCACGTAGTGTACGTTTAAACACAAAAACTTGATCCGCTAAATCTAATGGGTCACCGTGCAGAAAATTTATTTCCATTTGCGCGGCACCCGATTCATGAATCAATGTATCCACGTCTAAACCTTGTGCATCGCAATAACTGTAAAGCGTGTCGATAACCGGGTTAAATTCGTTTACCGCATCAATACTGTAAGATTGACGAGCTGTCTCTTGGCGACCAGAGCGACCAGTGGCTGGCTTAAGTGAATAATCAGGATCTAAGTTAGGCTCTAACAGGTAAAACTCAACTTCAGGTGCAATAACAGGCTTTAGGCCCATTTCTTCGTAGAGCTTTAATACTCGTCTTAAAACCGTGCGGCACGACAGAGGGTGTAGTTCACCGTCAGTTGTATAGCAGTCATTGATCACTTGAGCGGTGGGCTCGTCGGCCCATGGTACCAATCGTAATGAATTTGGATCGGGAACTAAGATCATGTCTTTATCGGTAGGATCGACAAATTCATCGGTATTGGGTGCCCAGTCTCCGGTAACAGTTTGTACCAATAAGGTTTCCGGTATACGGCCACCTTTTTCGGCTAAGAATTTGCGTGTAGGATAGAATTTTCCGCGAGCATTACCGGTCATATCGGGTAATGTAGACTCAACTTCTGTAATTCCATGTTCATCGAGAAACCTTTTGACGGCTTCCATAAATCACCTTCTCAATCAGACTTGATTTAATAAATGTCTTGAGTGTTATGTTGTTTGCTTAACGATTCTGTACATTATAGTTAATGCTGCTTTAACTGCGAACTTGAAGAGTCTATTTAAATAAATACTAACAAGATAGCTTTAATAAAGCCGAATCATTATTCATGTTAGAGGTTATGTAATATTTAGTTGGAAATCAACTAAAAGAAATATTAATAGCGATTTATATGAGTTGCACTGGTATTAAACTAGAAGTATTATTCGGTTTATAGATTGATTTGTAAGTATTAAAACTCGCTTTTGTCGATTATTTTACTATAAAGTATTTACAGCTAAGAATTTTATAAAAAGCTGCGTTAAGGCTTATTAAAGGGTATATAAATGGCACTATTAGGATATGAAGCATCATACTACGCCGAAACAGCGAACTATAAAGCTGATTTTCCAGCGCTAGAAGGGGAAGAGTCGGCGGATGTATGCGTAATTGGTGCTGGTTATACTGGGTTGTCGTCAGCACTGCATTTGGCTGAAAAAGGATACAGTGTCACTATTTTAGAAGCACAAAAAGTAGGCTGGGGTGCCTCTGGACGTAATGGCGGCCAAGTTGCTCCTGACCATAATATTGCCCATGACGATTTGATTGGAAAGGTAGGTCAGCAAGCCGCTGATAGCCTATGGGATATGTCCTTAGAGTCTGTAGACTTAGTAAAAAGCTTGATTAAAAAGCACAATATTGAATGCGGCTTAAAAAGTGGCATTTTACATGTGGCGGCTAAAAAGTCGCACATGGATGAAATTAAAGAAGCCGTTGAATACAAACAAAATATTTTAAAATACGAGCATGTTAAGTATGTGCCACAAGACGAAGTGGTGGCTATGCTGGGCACCAATAAATATTATAACGGTGAATACCTAACCGACGCGGCACATTTACACCCATTAAACTATGCGTTGGGACTGGCTGAAGCAGCCGTAAAAGCGGGTGTAAAAATATATGAGCACAGCCGAGTTATGGATTATAATGGTGGCTCAGGTGCGCATGTAACAACAGATAAAGGTGTGGTTAAAGCCAAGTATATTTTACTGGCTTGTAATGGCTATTTGGGCAAACTAGCGCCGAAAGTGGCAGGTAAGATCATGCCAATCAATAATTTTATACTGGCAACCGAGCCACTAAGTGAAGAATTATGTCGTAAGATCAATCGCGATGACGTAGCGGTAGCCGATTCTAAGTTTGTGATTAACTATTTTAGAATGTCGCAAGATAATCGTTTGTTATGGGGCGGTGGCGAAAATTACTCGTCTAAGTTCCCAGTTGACATCGGTCAATTTGTGCAAAAATATATGCTGGAATTTTATCCAGAATTAAAAGATGTTAAAATAGATTATGGCTGGGGTGGTACGCTGGCTATTACAATGAATCGAATGCCCCACTTTGACCGTGTAGAAGAAAATGTATTTGTTGCACAGGGTTACTCTGGTCACGGAGTAGCGCTAGCAACACTTGGCGGTAAATTAATGGCAGAAGCCATTAGTGGAAGTGCTGAAAAGTTTGATGTATTTAAAAACGTACCAACACCCACATTTCCAGGTGGTACTTTATTACGTTACCCGGGGTTGGTTGCGGGTATGTTGTATTATGCTATGCGTGATCGATTTTTCTAGCAGTTAGCTAGTGATTGCTTAAAATATTTATGCAGTATATTTGTAGAGTGAGTTAACTATCTCACCAGAGGCTGATAGGACAGGTAGATTGAAAAAAACGGCTGATATAGAACCAAGAAATGCACCGGTGCAAGGGCGTTCAAAAAAACGCTCTAAGCAAATAGTCGACGCCACAAGTGAGCTATTAGAGCGTGTTGGATTTGATGATTTAAACACTATTTTAATTGCTAAAGAAGTAGGCATATCTATTGGTTCGTTATACCACTATTTTCCAAACAAACATGCCATTCTATATGCTATGGGCATGCGCTGGTTAGATGATATTGAAGGTGTGTTAAAAGAGTTTGATGGTTGGGATATAGAAAATATTCCGTTAAGCGATTTAATTGACGACATGTTAAATACTAATTTTAAAGTATATAAAAAACAAAAAGCGATTTTAACCTTAGTGCAAGCTATGTTTTCGGTTCCAGAGTTAAGAGAGCTAGATGAAAAACATGATGAAATGATGATTACCACCTTTGCTCGTGTATTTAAGCGTATGGGAATGAGTAAACAATTAAAAGAAAGAGAGCGTTTAGGTCGTGTATATTTAGAAAGTACCCACGCTGTGTTTGTTACCATGTCGACTCAACAGGGCGAAAGAGTAAAGCGTACTCAAGCCGATCTTAAAGTAATGGTAATGGCTTTACTGCAAACACATCTTAACTAAATATTAATGATTCACCTTAAGTTTTGAAGATTGATTAGTAAAATATACAGATAGCTTATCCAAAAGTTTATTTTAAAATTATAACGTGCTTAATAGAGAATTTAGTATGACAAGCCCAATTAAACTATTACGTGTAAGCCCTTCATTAGAAGGAAAAACGTCTGATAAAATTGCCGCCGACCGAGTTATTTCTGGTGCGCCATCTGAACGTTTAAATAATGTATTTACCAATACTAAAGAGAACTTCTTCTGCGGTGTTTGGGAGTCGACCACAGGTAAGTGGAACTTAAGCTATACCGAAGATGAGTTTTGCTACTTAATTGAAGGTAAGGCGATTTTAACAGATAGCGAAGGGCATGCAGAGCATATAAACCCAGGTGATGGCTTTGTTATACCAGCAGGCTATAAAGGTACATGGGAAACAATTGGCTCTGCTAAAAAGTTTTATTCAATTTACGAAGCCGCTTAAATATAATTGATAATTTATTTCTATTAATTATCAATAACAACACCGTTAACCAACATCGCTCTTAGTGCCTCTGTTCTAGAGCGATTAACGCCCATATCCCAAATCCCTAATAAAGATGATGACCTTACATTCAGCGAGTTAGTTTTAGCTACATACAATACTTCAAAATAATCAACAAATTTCATCGTTGGACTATGACTTTTAGCGTACAAATATCCGTCATATTCTACTTCAATATTCGTTCTATCTAAGCTACTGACACTGTCTTTAATAATTGGCCAAGCCTGATCGTAATCCATCGATAATTTAAAAGAATCTATTTTATGGACAAATGTAGCCGCTTCTGTCGACGCACAATTTAATAATGGCGCACACCAATATAAACTGCGATCTTGATCTTCTTGTTTAAGTGGTAGCACTAGGCAACCACTCAATAAACTTAAACTAAAAAAAGTAGCGGTCACTTTAGTAACATTTTTCATATTTTGTAGGCTCTTTTTAAATTTTGATAAGAGTGATTCGACAGGTTAATGATTGTCGCATGGTTTATGTGTATATTGTTGTCAATTACATCATTTAAACGAGCGAATATCATGTCTTTTTTAGCCGCATATATCTATGACAGAGTCATGGCCGATACAGAAGCGGCCTGTTTAAAACAGTGGAGACAAGAATTATTATCGACAGTAGCGGGTAATGTATTAGAGATAGGGGCTGGAACTGGAGCTAATATTCCATTCTATAACATAGAAAGGGTTAATTTAACTCTATGCGAACCCGATCCTATAATGAGAAAACAACTGAAACAAAAATTAGCTGATACACATTTACTTAATATAATTGTATCAAATGACGGTGCTGAAGATATTAATGCGCCAGATCATTCTATGGATTGTGTTGTGTCTACCTTAGTATGCTGTTCAGTTAAAGACTTAGGTATTTCTTTGCAAGAAATAAAACGTGTTTTAAAACCAGGTGGTCGTTTTATCTTTTTAGAGCATGTAGCAGCTGAGATTGGAACAGGCCGAAGTCGTTGGCAGAATATTTTAAATCCAGTTTGGAGGAAAATAGCGGGTAATTGTCATTTAAACCGTGACACACAACAGGCAATTATAGATGCAGGCTTTAAACTTGAATTAATTAAAAATGAAAGTATGCGCAAAGCAATACCCATTATACGGCCAACCATTCGCGGTGTGGCGATTTCTCCAGGTTAATAAAAAGTATTAAAATATGAATATTAGCCATGAACATTTACCTTTAAATTCCTTCATATGAACACTTACATATGAATGTTTACCTGTGGATGCTAGGTACTCTGCTATCTTTTAGTTTAATGGCAGTGTCAGTCAGAGAGTTATCAGCCGAGATACATACGTTTCAAATGTTACTGTTTCGCAGTGTTATCGGTTTAATTGTTATTACTTTTATTATCATTAAAACCCGCCAATTTAGTCTAATTAAATCTCAGCGGCTAAAGTTACATGCATTAAGAAATAGCTTTCACTTTTTAGGACAATTTGGTTGGTTTATAGGTATTGTACTTTTGCCGCTGGCCGACGTGTTTGCGCTAGAGTTTACCGCACCGTTATGGACGATTTTAATCGCAGCTCTATTTTTAAATGAAGATATAACAAAAACAAAAGTAATTTCATTAATACTGGCCATGGTAGGGGTTGTTCTAATTATTAAACCTAGTAGTGAATTATTTAATCCCGCATCGTTGATTGTCCTACTTGCAGCCTTTTCTTACGCCGTTGCTTATGTATCTACTAAAGCATTAACATCAACCGATGATGTTATTACTATTTTATTTTTAATGAATTTAATGCAGCTGCCTTTAGCTTTACCTTTTAGTCTTTATTATTGGGTAACCCCCGATCTTTTACAGTTTACCTGGTTAGCCGTAATTGGTATTACAGCCTTGTCAGCGCACTATTGTCTAACTCATGCAATGAAGGTTGCCGACGCATCCACCGTTGTAATGTTAGACTTTCTGCGTTTGCCTTTGATCATATTGATTGGAATAATGTTTTATCAAGAACCATTAAGTATTATGCTTTTAGTGGGTGCTGGTTTAATGTTGTTGGCTAATCTATTAAATATTACAACGCCGGCTATATTTAACCATAAAACGTCCTTAAATAAGCCTAGATAGATTTGGATCAATAGATATGGATAGGTCGATAATGCAATACGAATCTTATGGTGATGAAAATGGAAGGTTGCTCATCTATTTTCATGGTGCTCCGGGAAGTAAAAATGAAGCACAATTCCTTGATCAATCGGCGCGCCAAAATAATCTGAATATATTGTGCTTTGATCGATTTTCAATAGATCCAGATGTCATAGGAAATGCCTATTATTTGATGCAGGCAGACACCATTATAAAGCATATGGAAAGCCATAAGAGTAAACCAGAACAGGTAGACTTAATTGGGTTTTCAATTGGTTGCCACGTTGCATTAGAGGTAAGTCTTTGCCTAGCTAATAAAGTGGCCTCTTTGCATCTTATTTCTGCCGCGGCACCCCTAGATGCATTAGATGGTAATAACCACTTTTTAGATAATATGGCTGGTAAACCTGTATTTAAGCTGGCACAAAATATTCCCTCTTTATTTAAGTTACTAACCTTCTGGCAAGGGCTACTTACAAGGGTATCTCCAGCCATTGTATTCAATATGTTATTTGCTAGTGCTAAAGGTGCTGACAAGACGCTTATTAAAGATGCCGATTTTAAATCTTCTATCGGGCAGATATTGGCCAGCTGTTTTCAGTACTCATCGGCAGGCTATATAAAAGATGTTTTACAGTATGTTCAGCCTTGGGCTAATAAGGTTGAGAGCAGCATGGTAACTACCTACCTGTGGCATGGAGAGCTAGATAATTGGTCGCCTGTTACTATGGCAGATTACCTTGAATCGGCTTTGCCAAACTGCAAGGGCAAGTATATTCAAGCTGGTTGCTCTCATTATTCATGCTTGTTGGCTGCTGTACCGCAGATTTGCCATAAGATTGCTAAGGAATAGCCAAATAGACTGTCGCCTCATCTGGCTAAATGACGTAAAATGCGAAAAATAGACCTATAATATAGGTCAGCTGGTGTATTTAATGGCCAGTACCATCATTTGTACGCATATTTATCCTTTAGGATCTCCATGAAAAAAACATTTACCCTATCTCATCCTAAGCTTAAATTGCCTCGTTTAGTTGATTCAATTAAAAGCGAAGTTAAAAAATACATCAAAAGAGAGCGCAATAAAAAGCTACCAGGTGATGCAGACTATTGGGACTTTGATTGCCAATACGGTGCTACTGAAGCAGATGCCAGTGAGATTCACATGACTGAAATTGGCAAATGTATTGATCGAGCAGTAGAGATGGAACTCGAATCTTTCTATTTAGAAATAATGGCTCGCCCCGAGACGCGTGGTGTTCAACAAGAGTAATTATCTTCATACATAGTAGGTATATTAAAAAGAGCCTTTAGGCTCTTTTTTATTGCCTATAGATTAGTCATTAATAAGTTTTAATGAAATCTATGCGCATAGCGGTAAAATTTGGATATTGTTAGTTTTAAGGGTAAAGTCCATTTTTAGAATCAGCTATTTATAAGCCGCTCACTGACCAAGGTACTTCTATGACTGTCATAACACAATTTATGATTCAAGCTAAATGCTCATTTGTTATGTTTATTATGTGGGCGATATTTTCTTTGCCGGCATCTGCAGCTATCGATTTTATAGAGGCTAAGCAGAGTGCGATGCTAGCCAGTGCCGTATACAGCGAAGAAATCGAAATTAAAAATACGTTATCTCAACTTAACTTGCCACTATTAAAAAGTGCAGTTTTACCAGGTTCTGAAGTTAGTTACTTTTTAACTCAATTAAATCCAGGTCAATCGAACAAGATTCAAATGATTGCAGTACGTGGTACTGCTAATTTACAAAATGTGATGGTCAACCTAGATGTAAACTTTGTTTTAGATAAAACACTTAATATTCAGGTGCACCAAGGTTTTGCTTCAGCAGCTAGTGCCGTTTATCAAGATGTTAAAGGGCAGCTAGACAAGCAAGTACCAGTGCAAACTACAGGGCATAGTTTAGGTGGCGCAGTGGCTGTTTTATTAGCCATGTACTTACAGAAAGAGGGTTATAACATCCAGCCTTTTATTACTTTTGGTCAGCCTAAAGTGACTAATGTTTCAGGTACAAATGCCTTTCCTGACTTGCCTTTAACTAGAGTGGTTACACCTGACGACATTGTTCCGCTAGTCCCACCATTAAGTCCCATGCAACTGACTAACCTAGATATATATTGGCACAGTGGTAAAGAGGTTATTTTATTAGAAAAAGATAAGTATTCAGTGACAGATGGGCTAAAAAGTATGGCGCGAGCGACTAAATTTACCTCAGCGTTACCCAGTGAAGCTAATTTAAACGCGCATAAAATGACTCGTTATTTACAATTAATTGAAGCCAAGTTAGAGGGCTCACAACAAGTGCCGTATAAAACAGGTATTAGCGCTTTTGGCTTGTCTTTTGATTAAAGTAGGTTGTTTTTAACGATAAATAATCTGCTTGCGCATTGGTGCAAGTAGATTTAATAATCTATTTTGAGTTGTAACAGGTAGATTAATACTTTCCATGGCCATAATTAAATCATCTACAATGGCGTTGAAGTGACGTTGGTTAATTTCCATTCCACTATGAACGTCTTCCATTGAATCTCCAGTGTATTGGCACGGACCGTTACTAAGCATACAAATTTGCTCAACAAATTTTTGTCTAAAGCGACTAACATCGGTTTTCAAGAAATAAGGCATCACGTCTTTATCGTATTGTATCTCTTCGATAAATTTGTCGGTTAATAACTCAATACCAGCCTGCCCACCTAACTGATCAAATAAACGTTCATTGCTTGTTAAGCTGCTGCAGCCATTTATAGTGACTATCAGTAATATAAATATAGAGAGTCTCGAAATTTTAATACTGATTTTTTTTAATTCATTCATAATAGAGGCTCCTTAAAAAGATCCTTGTATAGAAAAATAGGTTCCCGATTGATCTTTTTTTGTCGCGATTTCACCCAGTTGTAAGTACGCTAATGTCAAAGATAGAGACTTACTGGGAAAATATGCAATAAACACATCTTGCCAGTCATCTTCTTTTATACCATTGATATTATCGGGTTTTTGTCTGTACTCCATACCTATTGCAATTCTACGATTAATAAATGCGACGGCAGCAACCTCTAATAAAAATTCAGCGTTGTTGTTAGCTGATGTGCCATAACCTAACAGGCCAAGCTGGTTCGCTTTGCTATAGCGTATATTGCTATTTAATAGTACGGTTCGATTGAAGGGGCCATTAAGCCATACCTTTGCAGCGCTGAGATATATGTCGGTTCCATCTGTATTTTTTGCACCTAATGATGTGGCTACTGCTTTATCTAAAAGCGTTTTATGTTGAAAGCCAATACTTACTTGTGGCCAAAATCCATATAAAGCGTCACCATAAATTCTAGCTTTTATAGCGCTTATGTTTTGCTTAATATCAACTTCACCAGTGTTATTTTCAAAGCGTATTTGGTTAAATGAAACTTCAATACGATCATAAGCACTAACAGATAGACCATGCGAAGATAAGCTGTAATCCTTAACGTTTACCTCACTCATCGTAGCATTAAAACCAACTTCATCCTGGGTTGCATAGCCACCTAATATAGCCCAAGGAATTAACCCACCACCGCTACCACCTTCAATTGATCCAACTCCAGAAGTTGCTAGTAGCTTGCCATTTTCGGCATAATTAACTGACACTTGAAATATTAAAATAATTATAATTAATAATCGCGTCATAATAATACCTCTGGAATTTTATAATCTTTTATCCATATTTCAAAATCTTCTGCACTAATTGGTCGGCTAATGTAATAGCCTTGAATTTTATTACAATTCCATTTTTTAAGCATAGAAAAAGATTCCAAGGTTTCTACCCCTTCTGCCACAACACTTAAGCCAATGTTATGGGCTAGCTCAATTGTTGATTGCACAATGGCCTGATCGTATTTTTCATGTTCCAGTTTTAGAACGAATGACTTATCAATTTTTAGTTCATCAACAGGCATTTTTTTAAGTTGAGATAAAGACGAATAACCAGTTCCGTAGTCATCAATAGACAAACTAAAGCCAATATTTTTAAGTTTGTGTAAAACTTTAATAGCCTCGTCAGGATTATTTATAAATGCACTTTCAGTAATTTCAAGCATAATCATGCTGGCCGATAAATTATGTTTTGTTAACAGTTTTGAAATAATTTCTGGGAATTCATCGACTAAGTCATAAGCAGACAAGTTAATCGCGATTGTTAAATTAAGTCCTTGTTGTTCCCATATTTTTGCCTGACAAAATACTTTATTTAAAACCCACTGGGTTAATGTGGGCATTAATCCTGTTTGTTCTGCAAGGGTTATAAATTCTTCTGGTGAAACAAAACCATATTTAGAGTCGGTCCAGCGCAAGAGTGCTTCTGCTTGAGTTATTTCGTTTTTTATAGTGTCAACTTTTGCTTGATAGTGAATATTCAATAAATCGGTTTCAAGCGCAATGCTAAGGCTGTTGATTAATTCTATTTGCCTTAAATTATGCTCATCTTGACCTTCTTGGTAAGTAGAGTATTCAGAGTTTAAGGCCTTGGCTTGGTTTAGTGCAATCTCGCTTCTACGTAATAGCTGCTCAGCTTCATTGCCTTGTTTAGGGTAAAATGAAGCGCCCATTATAATTCGAGTTTTCAATCTCAAATCATTAAATAGTAATGGGTGTTGTAAAATGGTTTGTAAATTAGTTATTTCATCTGTAATTGTATTTTCATTTATATGATTAAAAACAATAATAAATTCTGACTCGCTAATTCTTGCTAAATAATTAGATTGATGGGCATAAGAAATTAGTACTTTTGAAAACGAAATTAATAAACCATCACCAATATCATAGCCAAAGGTATCATTTGTCTCTTTAAGGTTGTCAATGCTAAGTCTTACAATAGCAAGGTCCTTGTTTGGTTGGTCTTGTATCGAGTCTGAAATTTGTTTGATAATAAAGCTACGATTGGCTATCCCAGTTAAATTGTCATTATAAGCAAGGAAGGTTAGCTTTTCTTCTCGTAAAGATATTTCTTTTTGCATAATGCTAAAATGTTCGCTGAGTTTTGAAAGCTCGTAACTTGAATGATCAGATTCAATTTTTTCTAGGTAATTACCAGAGCTTATTTCTTGGGTAATTTTAGCAAGTTTAATAATTGGGGTTGTTATTCTACGAGCGATAAAGAATGCACTAATAATCGACAGTAGTAATGTAATACATGCTATTAATATAATTTGTATTTTTAACGGATAAAAAAGTAAATATGATGCTTTAAGTGATGTATTTAAATAGGCATTAATTTTAAACGAAGCTGAGTCAGCTAGAGTTACCGGTAATGTTAAATATTGCTCATCATGGTTACTGAGCATTTTTTCAACAGTTTGAGCTTGTTTATTAATTCTAATATTTTCAATAGTAGAAACAATTAGCTGACGACCAAGGTTATCAGTCGCATTAAATACCACATCTAAATTTGTTAGTCCTTTAAGTTGCAATGCAAATTCTTTATCAACCTTAGTTGCAATAATAGCCCAAGCAAGTGTAACGGGTGCTTTGACTGGGAGCATCACAAACTTAAAAATATTATCATCAATTAATATTGTACCCGTAATACCATCATTTTTTTGTGCCGACAGTAAAGGCTCTTTAAATACCTCGATACCTCCTTGGAAATCTGCGTTGCTACTAATAACTTGATTATCTAGTGTAATAATGAACATTAAATCTGCATTTATGCGTACACGGTTATTGATAAGAGCTGATTTAATAGTAGCTTTGTCGTTTGAACTTATTGCATCTTTAAAGCCAAAATCTGCAACCAGCACTTTGGCAGAGCTTAATAGCTGATTTCCTCTTTCATATAAAAGTTGTTCGAATACATTTTTACCGACATTCAATTTTTCTTGGGCTTGGGCTTTGACACTATTATTAGTAGCAAGTAATACTGTGCCAATTGTTGCCACAGTGCTGACGATTAGTAAGCCTAGAAAAAATAGTACAATACGGTTTCGAAGGCTCATCTTCTATAGTTTCCAAAGCCACTCTTAAACGAGTTTTGTGGTTCTGCTGGTTGAGGTTTATTTATCGTTAGTCGAATAATCAGCGGGCCTTGTTGTGGCCACTGTTTTACCTCATAGCTAGTTATTTGATTAGGCGTGGTACTCCAAGGGTGCCAATACTCTAATTCTCTTGGGGCTTTAATTGCTTCAATGCTTGCTGCACCACTACCATCGCTTACTGCAAAATTTTTCCATGCAGAGACAAATATATAGCCCACCATACTGTCATGAATATTACAGCCAAGAACCACCAGTCCTGGTTTTTCAAATAACACCGGAGCATCTGGTTTATTGGCGTAGAGTTTGGTCTCAAAACGATTTTCTTTAGAAAATGAGTACACATGATGGCGAATATTATCGCTGTTAGGAAAGTTAACGGCTTGCCCTTTAACTACCGCTATTACCATTGGTGAGAACTGCATGTTAATTTGATCCATTACAGCAGGCTGTTTAACGATATGTTGCGCACTAGCTGGGGTTTCAGGGTTTACAACTACAGCAAACTCTACGGGCTGATCATCGCTGTCTACGAACTGTACTTGGTACTCTTTTGCTATGCCCATAGGGCTATAAAAAATGGCCAATAGTGGACAAAGTAGGGAAAATAAAGATCGATGTAACATAATAATCCTTTAGATAATCTTATTATTACTTAAGCATAGATTATAAAGGGGGATTTGGTAGTCAAAAAAAGGTATGCAGGTGAGTGTTCTTAAGTGCTGCAAGCGAGTTTGCTTGCGGCACTTAAAATTGAAGCTAGAAGTTTAAAGCGAGTTTATCTCGCTTAAGAATTAAGTTAATAGTTAAGTCAAATAGCTAAGCGGTGTAGCGTTTAACTAAGCGTTTACCCAGTTGTGACATATGCACTTGGTCAGGGCCGTCGGCCAAACGGATTGTGCGCGCGTATGAATAAGCTCTAGGTAAGAATGTATCCTGGCTTAAACCCATTGCACCATGTATTTGCATAGCACGTTCAACCACATTAATCGTCATTAGCGGAGCAATAATTTTAATTTGTGCAATTAACTCCTGAGCCGCTTTATTTCCGTAACGGTCCATTGCGTCAGCCGCTTTTAAAGTTAACAGGCGTGCTTGATCAATTTCGCAGGCTGATTTTGCAATGTCTTCACGAACAGACCCTTGATCAGACAACTTACGACCAAATGCTACACGGCTATCCGCTCGCTGGCACATTAATTCTAATGAACGTTGGGCAATACCAATTAAGCGCATGCAATGGTGAATACGACCGGGTCCTAAACGACCTTGGGCAATTTCAAAACCACGGCCTTCGCCTAAGATAATATTTTCAACAGGTACGCGTACATCTTTAAATATGATTTCGGCGTGACCTTCAGGAGCATCGTCCCAGCCCATTACAGTCATCGGACGCACAATTGTTACGCCTTTAGTATCCATAGGAATTAAGATTTGTGACTGCTGCATGTGGCGATGAGCTTCTGGATCAGTTTTGCCCATTACGATCATAATTTTGCAATGCTCGTTCATGGCACCAGAGATGTACCATTTACGACCGTTGACCACATATTCGTCACCGTCACGCACAATAGATGTTTCTATATTGGTGGCATCGCTAGAAGCGACTTCTGGCTCTGTCATGGCAAAAGCCGAGCGTATCTCACCGTTTAATAAAGGTGTTAACCATTTGTCTTTTTGTTGTTGTGAGCCGTACTGAGCAAATACTTCCATATTGCCTGTATCGGGTGCACTGCAATTGAAAATTTCAGAAGACCATATGCAGCGGCCCATCATTTCAGCTAATGGCGCGTATTCAAGATTGTTTAAGCCTGCACCATGTACTGGGTCGGGTAAAAACAAGTTCCAAAGGCCTGCTTCTTTGGCCAAAGGCTTAAGTTCTTCAATAATTGGGTGGGCGCCCCAACGGTTGTCTGTTGTTTCTAAGTGGTCTAAAAATTCTTGTTCACGTGGAAGTACATGCTCTTCCATAAACGCTTCTAAACGTACGATTAGGTCTTTAACCTTATCACTGTATTCAAATTCCATACTGTCATTCCTTACTGAAAGGTTGATTGTTAGTTCTGTTACTAAGAATACGACTTATACTAGTATTTAGGAAATTCATTGTTTGCATCCTACACTATGAATTAGATTAATAGATGATATTAGATGCAAAAAAAGACGCCTACTTTTCAGTGACGCCTTTATATCGGTTATACCAGAAGCCAATTAATTACTTAAGCTGAATCCAAGTAGTTTTAAGTTCGGTGTAGTCGTCCATAGCATGAATGGATTTATCACGACCATTTCCAGACTCTTTAAAGCCACCAAATGGAACCGTAATATCGCCACCAAAGTAATTATTTACTCCCATGGTGCCAGTACGCACGCCCGCTGCCACCTTAAGAGCAGTATTAATGTTGTTGCTCCAAACCGCACCAGCAAGGCCGTATGGTGAGTCGTTGGCAATACGAATAGCGTCGGCTTCGCCTTTAAATTTAATCACCGATATCACTGGTCCAAAAATTTCTTCTTGAGCAATGCGCATACTGTTGTCTACGTCGGCAAAAATAGTAGCTTGATGATAAAACCCACCACTTTCAGCGTTCAGGATATTACCGCCTAACACTAGACGAGCCCCTTCTTTTTTACCTATGTTTACGTAACGCTGAATGTTGTCTAGCTGGCCTTGGTTAATAATGGCACCCATAAGGTTGTCGCCATTAAAAGTATCGCCTGCTTTCCATGCCTTTGCATGTTCAATCACTTTTTCTAAAAATGTGTCGTATATAGACTCTTGCACTAATAAACGTGTGCCCGCCGTACAGGTTTGACCACTATTATAAAACCCAGCTACGGCTGCCATTTCGGCGGCTTCTTCTAGGTCTGCATCTGCGAAAACAATATTCGCACTTTTGCCACCCAGTTCTAAAAAGGTACGCTTCAGGTTCGATTGACCAGAGTACTGTTGTAGTAACTTGCCCACATTAGTAGACCCTGTAAATGTTTGTCCATCTACGTCTGGATGCAACGAAATATGTTTGCCTAAGTTAATTCCGTCTCCTGGTAATACGTTTAAAACCCCATTAGGCAAACCGGCTTGTGTGGCTAATTGGGCAATACGTAAAGCGGTTAGTGGTGTTTTAGGGTCAGGCTTTAAAATAACCGAGTTACCAGTGGCCAATGCTGGTGCCAGTTTCCATGCGGTTGTCGACAGAGGGAAGTTCCATGGCACAATGGCGGCTACCACGCCTAGGGGTAGGCGCGTAACTAAGGCAATTGTATCGTGTGAGGTAGGGGCTATTTCTTCGTATACCTTATCAATGGCTTCGGCCGTCCAGCGAATGGTATTAACGGCACTTGGCACGTCTATGGTGTAGGTGTCAGAAATGGGCTTGCCGGCGTCAACACACTCAAATAACGCCAGTGTTTCTAAATCGTCTTCTATTAACTGCGCCCACTTTAGTAATACTTGTTTGCGCTCGCTAGGGGCCATGTTAGACCAGGTGCCAGCTTCAAATACATCACGAGCAATTTTAATTGCAATGTCGGCGTCTTCAGGTGTGCAGTCGGCAACGTGGGCAATTACTTCGCCGTTGGCCGGGTTGATTGTGGCCTCTGTGTTACCTGAAACTGAATCTACATTTTTACCATTAATAAATGCTTGCTGTGGGTAGTTAGCTGCTTTGGCTTTTGCAGCCCAATCAATAGTGGTCACATCTGTCATTTTGGTTACTCTAATTTTAATGGATATAGAAGCTATGGCGCCTCAAATCGGTATTAGTTTTGACTGTTATATTTCACTATAGTGCAAGCTTGTGCAAGCTGGGTCTATATAGACTGAGGGGTATAGTGATATCCCTAGTTGGTTGAAAGCTGAATGTTAATTGATATATTTATAAATCCACGGATAAAAAGGTAAGAAAAAAGTATAACAAATCTGATATATTCACCATTGTTGACTATCTGTTAGCCGATTGCTTAAGTAGTTACTTTAATAGAGTATTTTTTGTCAGCTTTTGTCTACACTAATAAGTAATCGTTTATATAAGGGACATTGGATGTTTAGAGTTTCACTGCTGAGTTGTTTTTTAATGATATTCAGTATGCCGTCATTTTCCTTTGGCGAAGTCGAATTTTCGGGTTTTGCTTCTATTGGAGCAGGGCGCCTTCAATATGAAAATGTTAGGTACATCGATTTCACCGACGAATGGAGCTTCAATTCAGACAGTGTGGTGGGTCTTCAGGCTCAAATAGAATTCTCGGACCGCTGGTCGCTAATTGCGCAGGTGGTAGCCAATGGCTACGACTACACAGACAACGCGCCGTTTACTCCTAACCTAGAATGGTTGGTATTAGGGTATCAGCTTAATGCAAATACCCAGCTGCGTTTTGGGCGGTTTAGAGCCCCCCAATACCGATATTCCACCACCCTTGAAGTGGGCTACACCTATCAATGGGTGCGGCCTTCACAAAATGCTTACCCCTTATTCTTTTCGCCATTCAGGGGTGTTGACGGCATTGATATATCTCACAATGTGTCATACGACGATGTAGACGTGGGTTATCAGCTATTTGTTGGACAAACAGAGGGCGAGTACGAAGGCACAGAAGTAGATGCTGAGCTTACTTATGGTGGTAATGTTTTTGCCACCTGGTCTAACTTTTCTGCTCGTATTAGTGCTCAGCAATTTAAAATATCGGTTAATTATCCCGATTTTGCTCCGCTGGTGGCGGGTTACAAGGCATTTGCTGACGTCTACTCTGGTACCCCTGGTGCGGAAGATGCGTTATTGCTAATACCTGCGTCTTTTAGCACTAAAAGTCAAAATGTAAGTTATTTCTCTGTGGGCTTTTCTTATGAAGTAGATCGATGGGTATTTAGCTCTGAAGTATTGAATCTTCGCAGCGAAGATAGAAATTTTGCCAATGATGCCGACGGCTATTATATTTCGGCGGCCTATCAGTTTAAAGACGTATCGCCTTATATCATGATTGGTGAGTACCATAACCGCTTTAGTAAAGACATAAAAAATAAAGTCATTGCCAGCGAAAGCGTCATAGCGGTGGGTGTTGACCCTGCATTAGATGGTTTGCGTGCTCAAACACTTTCTACATTTGAGTTTTTTAATGTGGACCAAGAAACTATCACTCTGGGCATACGTTATGACTTCCACCCTAAGGCCGATTTTAAAATTGAGGTTGAATACTTTAATTTCTTGAATGGCAGTTATGGAAACATGTATCCGGATGATATAACCGATAAAGGCCGTGATACTATTTTAACTAGCTTTGTAATCGATGTGGTGTTCTAAGATGAATCACTATATTTATAAAGTTATCTATTTAACTCTGGGAATGTCCTTAGCGGTACTGGCTAAGGCTGACTTAGCTGTCATTGTGCATCCTAATAACCCTATAAAAAGTCTTAGCCATAAAGATGTTCAGCGGCTATTTTTGGGTCGCTCGTTAATGTTTCCATCTACTGAAACAAAAATTTATGCCATCGACCATAAAGAGAACAGTCAGGTTTATAGCCGTTTTTATACCAATGTTATAAAAATGAACAGCAATAAACTTAAAAAGTATCGCGCGTATTATTTATTTAGTGGGAAGGGGCGTCTGCCTTTAATACTAGATAAGCCTGCTGACGTAATAGACCGAGTAGCGGCAACTGAAAACTCGATCTCTTATGTGCATTCAAGTGATATTTCCGACCGAGTAAAAGTTGTATTTATTATGACAACTAAGTAATACCTACCAGCAAACAGCTAATATCTAATTAGCTGTTAATCTTGCTGAAACATTATGTATCAGTGTTAAGTAAGAACTTATTCATAGTTGTTTTTAATTGATTCATAGAGATAGGCTTTTTTAGGTAATCGTTCATGCCTGCATTTAAGCATCGCTCTCTATCTCCCTCCATGGCGTTAGCCGTTACCGCAATAATAGGTACGTTCTTGCCGTTTGGAAGTCGACGTATTTCACGAGTAGCATCAAAACCATTCATAACAGGCATTTGGCAATCCATTAATATAATGGTAAATGTTTGCTTGGTAACACGTTCAACGGCTTCTTCGCCATTAAACGCAGATTGACACCTAAATCCCATCTTTTTAATAAACGATTTTAACACCAGTTGATTAACTTCATTATCTTCAACTACCAGTACATTAATATCTGCGTTTGGTATTGATGTATGTGACTTAACAGGTATTTCTATTATTGACTGTTTAGTAATTTGAGCCGTAAAGCTAAACGTAACCTCAAGACCACTCTCTTTTCTTTTTCTATTGCGAATGGTCAACGAGCCATTCATGGCCTTAGCAATACTGTTAACCATTGGTATACCAATCCCAATTCCCTGATGCTGGCGGCTAAAGGAACCGTCTAGCTGATGGAATGGTTCGAATACAGAGTTGATTTTTTCCTTTTCTATACCTGGACCTTCGTCTATTACACAAATAGTGATTATGTTTTTTTCGATGTTGCCATTATGCATTTTGGAACTTATATCAATATTAATTTCACCAGAGTTTGAAAACTTAACCGCATTACCCATTATATGTCGTAACGCGTGAGATAAGCGTTGCTCGTCGCCAAGTATCATAGTTTGTGGGCCAAAGCTTTTATCATAATTAATGTTAAGTGTTATGCCCTTAGTTTCCATATCAAGATTAAATAGATTTATGGTATTACATATAATGTTGTAAACAGACACAGGGTGCTGAGCAATTTTAATGGTGCCAGACACCATGCCACTAAACTCTAAAATATCATCAACAGATGTGGTGATAGATTGCTCTGAAATTTTACACGCTTCAATTAGCTCTATTTGCTCGTCGCTTAACTGCGTGGTTTCTAATAAACTCAGAGCACCAGAAATACCATTAATTGGGGTACGTAATTCATGACTCATGGTATTCATAAAAACTTCTTTTAACTGGTTACTTCTATTAACGGCTTTAATAACTGTAACTGAAATACCCCAAGACAAAATGATTAAGCCAAGTATTAATAACGCACCTAGCCATGCCCCAATTTCATTGGCCGAGACAATTTCACTTTGGGTATGCGCTAACGAAGAAATAAAATCTTGTTTTCTTTGATCAAGGATTGAGTTGATCTTATTAACCAGTAAATTTCGCATTTGATTCACATGATAAATTTGTTTTTCATGTGTTCTTGATTGATCTGGAAACTCTATTAGCTGTAAGGCAATAGCTTTAGACGCTTTATAATATCTAGAGAAGTCCCGCTGTAGCTGATTGGCAAGTGGCTGGGTAGATTGATCTAATGAGGTTATTACATAAATGTTTCTTGAAAAGGAATTAGAAAACTCTTCAGCTTCATCTAAAAGAAATTCATTCTCAAATACAATGGCCGTAGTAAACGCTTGCTGTACTCGTTCGGTATCGCGCTTTAATAAACTAAGAGTTTCTATAATAGGGGTTTTGATGTTCTGCAATTCATCAATGCGTTTTTCATTTTCATTGGCCACCGACGAATTAAAAACCACATAGCCTAAAAAGCTTATGCCACCTAATAGTGCAATAAGCATGATAAAAATTCTGATTTTTACATTTTGCGAATATGATTTCATTTTTTCAGTAGCCTAGCCACAGTATTGAGACTGTTTGGGTAACCAACAGAGCGTTATATTAATAACCCTGTACTATTTTTTTATTGTAGTACTAGAATACCAGAGTTTTAAGTTAATGAGCGCTTATTAACACACTGAATATGCATCGTTGCTTGATACTTATATATTCAGTCAGATTTAAGGGGCTTTTGCCAACTGCTCTAAATATGCTTCTAGAATTAAATTACTCAAGGCGCCTTTACGGGTGATAGAAGAAAAGTGAGTATGAAAACTTCGAGCATGCTCATCAATTGGCCTAATTTTATCTTGGCTAACCCAGCGCTCGGCAAAATGGGTAGGTAAAAAACCGATAAATCGTCCAGTTAAAATTAAAAATGCGATGCCTTCTCTGTCGGTGCTGGTGGCGGTAGCTTTAAGCATAGTTTGCTGGCGTTTAATTTCAGCTGGCTGCGGATAGCTAGGCAAAACAGCATCATATTGCTTTAGTGCTTGATCGCTAATGCTAGCGATATCTTGTTCAAATAGTGGGTGAGTATTACTGCAGTACAACAGAGACTTTTCTTTGTACAAAGGCAGATAGTCTAAACCTGGCAGGTTGCGTAAGCCGGGTACTACCCCCACGTGAAGCTTGCCGTCAAGAATGGCGGTTTCAATTCCATTGGGTGGCATCATGCGTATGTTAATCATTACATCTGGGGCTTTATGTTTAAGTCCGCTTAGTGCTTGAGTGATTCTAACCTGAGGAATAGTTACCAAATTATCGGTAATACCAATGTTCAACTCGCCTTTAAGCTCAGTGTTAATAGCATTTATTTGAGATTTAAAGGTTTCTAGGCTGCCCAGCAACTGCAATGCAGATTGATAAACTTGCTCGCCGTGCTCTGTCACCGAAAACCCAGAACGGCCACGTAGACACACTTTCATTCCCAATAGTGATTCTAGTTCGTTTATAGCTAAGCTAATAGCAGGCTTACTGATGTTCAGTTCTACTTCGGCTGCAGAAAAGCCGCCAGATTCAACTACCACCTTAAATATACGCAGTAGACGAATATGGGTATCTCCCAATTGTCTGGGTAGTAGATTTTTGTTTTTACGTGATGCTGAATTCGGTGAGCTTACCATGGGATTTTACCGTTTTATGGCGTGGCGTGGTGGTACCTATTGTTAATCAATCAATTAGTTAAGTAAATGGTTAACCTTAATTAAATAATATTGAATTTATTTAACTATAAGCGCGGTTAATAATGGTGTTAATTAAATGTTACGCCACCAGACAAATATGCAGAGGTCTTTATGAGCCACAATGATAATCCAGCTTATGCTGGTCTAAGCCAAGAACAGTTAGATGCACATTGGATGCCCTACACGGGTAATCGCCAATTCAAGAAGGACCCGCGTTTAATTGTGGCAGCAGACGGTAAGTATTATACCGATGCATTGGGCCGAAAGATTTTTGACGGCTTGTCTGGATTGTGGACATGTGGTGCTGGCCATGGGCGTCCAGAAATTGCCGAAGCCATTGCAAAACAAGCTAGAGAATTAGATTATTCGCCAGCGTTTCAATTTGGCCATCCTAAGTCTTTTGAGCTGGCGCATCGTATTACAGAGTTAATGCCTGAAGGTTTGAATCGTGTTTTTTATACAGGGTCAGGGTCTGAGTCGGTTGAAACCGCATTAAAAATTGCCCGTGGCTATTGGCGCAAAAAAGGTATGCCATCTAAGACTCGTTTTATTGGTCGTGCTAAAGGCTATCATGGTGTTAATTTTGGCGGTATTAGTGTGGGTGGTATTGGCGCTAACCGAGCTATTTTTGGTCAAGGTATCGAAGCGTCTCACCTAAAACATACAATGACCACCGAGAATAAATACTCTAAAGGTATGCCACTTGAAGGTGCTTACCTTGCAGAAGAACTAGAAGACATGATTGCTGTTTATGATGCATCGAACATTGCAGCGGTTATTGTTGAGCCAATGGCTGGATCGGCCGGAGTCATTCCACCGCCAGTGGGTTATCTTAAACGCATGCGAGAAATTTGCGATAAGCATAATATTCTATTAATTTTTGATGAAGTAATTACCGCATTCGGTCGAATGGGTTCTTATACTGGCGCAGAAGAATTTGGCGCAGTGCCAGATATTATGACCACGGCTAAACAGCTAACTAATGGCATAGTGCCAATGGGCGCGGTTATTTCTAAGCAAGAAATTTATGATACATTTATGGAGCAGGGCGGCCCTGAGCATATGCTAGAGTTAGCTCACGGTTATACTTATTCAGCGCACCCAGTCGCTTGTGCTGCGGCACTTGCGTCGTTAGATATTTTAGCCAAAGAGCAATTACCTGCTCGGGTAAAATCTATGTCGCCTCAGTTTGAAGAAATGCTACACAGCCTAAAAGGCAATGAGCACATTACCGATATTAGAAATTATGGTTTTGCTGGCGCCATGACCATAGCAGCAAAAGACGGGCAGCCAACATTACGCCCATACGAAATAGCGATGAAAATGTGGGAAAAAGGTTTTTATGTTCGCTATGGCGGCGACACCATTCAACTAGGTCTGCCGTTTACCACTGAGCTATCTGAGATAGACAGTGTCATTAACGCGCTAGGCGAAAGCCTAAAAGAAGTAGATTAAAGAGTCGTAGGAGCCTGCTTGCAGGCGAAGCTTTTAAATTCGAAAGCTTGAAGCTAAGGTTTTAAATTCGCCTGCAAGCAGGCTCCAACCTAATAGATTATAGGAGTAACAACATGTCAGAAGTAATTGGTCATTTAATTAACGGCGTTATGGTTAACGATACCGCTCGTACTCAAGATATTTTTAACCCAGCTACTGGTTTATCAGAAAAAAAAGTGGCGCTTGCGTCTAAAGCTACAATGGAAGAAGCCATTACAGCCGCTGAAGCTGCTTACCCAGAGTGGAGAAATACGCCGCCGATAAAACGTGCCCGTATCATGTTCCGTTTTAAAGAATTGCTAGAGCAAAATTCTGATCGTATTTGTAAGTTGATTGGTCAAGAGCACGGTAAAATCTCTCACGATGCAGCGGGCGAATTACAGCGCGGTATTGAAAATGTAGAGTTTGCTTGTGGCGCTCCTGAATTACTAAAAGGCGAGCACAGCAAAAATGTAGGTCCAGGTATTGATTCTTGGAGCGAATTTCAGCCGCTAGGCGTAGTAGCTGGTATTACACCATTTAACTTCCCAGCCATGGTGCCAATGTGGATGTTCCCACTTGCCATAGTGTGCGGTAATACATTTATTCTTAAGCCGTCAGAGCGTGATCCATCGTCTACGTTATTAATCGCACAACTGCTTCAAGAAGCGGGATTACCTGAAGGCGTTATGAACGTTGTAAATGGCGACAAAGAAGCCGTAGACGTACTACTAACTGACGAACGTGTTAAAGCCGTCAGCTTTGTTGGATCTACGCCAATTGCTGAATACATATATGCCACTGCAAACGCTAACGGCAAACGTTGTCAGGCATTAGGCGGCGCTAAAAACCACGCCATCGTTATGCCAGATGCCGACATTGATAATGCAGTTAACCAGTTATTAGGGGCCGCGTTTGGATCATCTGGCGAACGTTGCATGGCTTTATCAGTAGCCGTTGCAGTTGGCGACGATGCGGGCGACGCACTAGTTAGCAAGATGCAAGAAGCCATGAAGGGTCTAACTGTTGGCGCATACGACAACGCCAGCAATGACTTTGGTCCAGTAATTACATCGGCCCATAAAGAAAAAGTACAAGGCTACATTTCTAGCGCAGAAAAAGACGGCGCAAAAATTGTAGTGGACGGCCGTGACCCTAAAGTTGAAGGTTACGAAAATGGTTTCTTCGTAGGCGCTACGTTAATAGATAACGTAACAGCTAATATGGATAGCTACGACGCTGAAATATTCGGTCCAGTTTTACAGGTAGTGCGTGTTAAAACCATGGAACAAGCCATGAAGCTAATTAACGACCACGAATACGGTAATGGTACATGTATCTTTACCCGTGACGGCGAAGCGGCGCGTTACTTTGCAGATAACATTCAAGTGGGTATGGTGGGCATTAACGTACCGTTGCCTGTGCCAGTGGCTTACCACAGCTTTGGTGGCTGGAAGCGTTCATTGTTTGGTGACTTGCATGCATACGGCCCAGATGGCGTACGTTTTTACACTAAGCGTAAGACAATCACTCAGCGTTGGCCTTCAAGTGGCGTAAGGGAAGGCATTTCTATGTCGTTCCCTTCATAGAAGCTACATTGCTCGAGATCCTCATGTAGGAAAACTACACTCCGGTCTCTCGCAAAGTCGTTTCCTAGCCTAGGCTGCTTTAGTAACGCTTCTATTTTTATAAGTTATTTCATTACCTAGGTAATGCTCAAACAGGCTCACTCCGTAAGGATTGAGTCTTTTTTGGGTCTAATCGTTATAAAATTTAATATTGCTAGGCTATCTTCTTTAGTTGCGCCAAAACTCGTCTAGTCTTAATAAATCAATGTAATACTTAGGGGGTCTATGTCCGTGTACCAGTCACTACAAAAATCCCTAATGCTGTGTGTCATTTTTTCTTCATCAGCTTGGGCTGAGCAGCAATATGATCTGTTTGAGATTTCTTTAGATCAGCTAAGTCAGATTGTGATCACAAGTGCTACTCTGCGTGAAGAAACATTAAAGTCTGTTCCAGCATCGGTTACGGTTTATACAAGAGAGCAAATTAGACAGCTAGGCTTCACTCGTTTAACTCAATTAATGAATTACGTGCCCGGGTTTCAATCTCAACGTAATGATCAGTCGGCTAATAAAAATGCATACTCCGCTAGAGGAGGCAGCTTTGATTCTTCAAATCGTGAAATTTTAATTTTACTAGATGGGCAGCGTTTAAATTCCGATTGGTCAGGTGGCATGAGTGTGGGGTATAGAATGTTTGACCTTTACTTGGCTGATCGTGTTGAGTTTATTAGGGGGGCAAGCTCACCTATCTATGGTTCCAATGCCTATATGGGTATTGTGAGTATTACCACTAAGGCCAGTAATGAAATAGATATGGCGCTAGGTTTGAATGGTCGCTATGAAGGCAGTGCTCAATTTAATCATGAATTTGATCAAGGACAAATAGAGCTGTCTATAAAAACCCTTAATGATGAAGGCCAGCAATTACAAGTCTATGATTCGTTTGCACTTGATAGTATCAGTTCAAGGGATCCATACGGGCTTGAAAATATTCATCTAAAAGCCAAGCTAGGTAACACATCTTTTATTTACCATCAGCAGCAAACCTCTAGTAATCAATTCTATGTGTTTGGTTTGCCCTCTAACGACAAAAACGCTTTAAACGGAGACGTATCATTTTCTAGGCTAGATCATACATTCGATCTAAGCAGCGATTGGCAACTTCAGTCATCACTAGCATATTCATCACATAGATTTGATTTGGCAACTTTGGTTAATCCGGCCCCCGTTTTTATTGAAGGTACAATAGAGGAGAAGGAGCCTAAGGCTGAAGTTATATTGAAAAATTCAAACGAATCGGGTGAAGCAACTATTGTTGGATTTGAATGGCGTAAACCTAAAATTGTAAACAGCGATGCGTATTTAAGCGGGGCAGCGCAAGGTTATTTACCGCAAGCACCCTTAACCAGCCGCACCATTATGGGGGCATTTATTCAGCACCAAGACTACTTATTTGAAGGTATGCATTATGTTTTAGGCGTACGAGTCGACGATTACAGTAATTTTGGTAATCACGCGGCCCCTAGAGCGGGTCTGGTCTGGGAATATGATCACGTCAATACCTTGAAGCTTTTATACGGAGAGTCGTTTAGAGCCCCTAGCCGCAGTGAAACTGACATTACTAATAGCGCTGCAGTATTGGCGAATCCAGATTTAGAACCCGAAGTAGCCAAAACAACAGAAATAGTCTGGTTACACCAACCAGAAAACGTCAGCCTGTCGGCTACTTGGTTTTATACAGAATTAACGGACGTTATTATTACATTGGCATCATTACCTGGACAGCCTTCTGGTCGTATTAATAGCGGGAATGAATACTTGTCTGGCTTAGAATTAGAATATCAACATGAATGGAGCTCGCAGCTAACTAGTCGTATGAATGCGACCTGGCTGACAGATGGCGTAAAAGGCATTAAAAGCCAAGCCGACTTTTTTGCTGGAGGCAGTGTTGTTTATCACTATGGAAAAATACAAACTGCGTTGATGTTTAATTATCATTCATCAAAGCAAGATGAAGACCTATCAACTAATGGATACAGGGATATTTCATCTTGAACATTTTTAGATCTTAATGTGCGCTGGCAACTGAAGCACAATATTGAATGGTATACCCATGTAAGCAATGCCTTAGATCAAGAATACTTCAGCGTTGCCACCAACCAGTCCAGTAATGTAGAGGGTGTGGCAAATCGAGGGGTAGATTTTATCACTGGAATACGGTTTACCTTTTGAGAGGATTAACTGTTAAACTGCGCGCATTAAGCTTCATATCATATACTCTGGCACTCGCCTTACTTATTTAGAGACAACACATGACACACGAAAAAATGAAACGCCGCATTCAAAAAAAATTGTACTTAGGCGAGTTTGCCATTCTAGGTTTTGAGTTTTCTTGCTCAATTGATGACATGGATGAAGACAAGGTAAATGACTTTTTTACTGATCTTTTAACCTTCTTAGAAGACAATAATATGATGTTCAGCGGTGGCGGTACTAAAGACAACTTTGGTGGTTATATTACTTCTCCTAAGCGTTACGGCTGTAACACCGATGAAGACCGCAGCGCACTTGAAGCATGGCTTACTGCTCAGTCTGGTGTAAGCGATGTAAAGGTAGAAGCGTTAACTGACGCTATATACGGTTACAACGAAGCTTAAGTAAGCTAGCAATATGCATCGAAAGCATAGTTTAAAAGGGCGAAAGCCCTTTTTTTGTGCCCAGTATTTAAATACAATTTAGCTGGCAACAGTGCCTGCTATTTTTACCGACATTGCATTTGAAGGGTCTTCATAGTTTGTTACATCTGGCGAGTTTCGATTAATGATATTTTTATACACCTTATGAACTCTGCGAGTAATACCAGTAAATAGAGTGTACGTTATGGTATCGCAGTACATGGCTATATCTGATGCTTTTAATTTATCTCCCCATAATTCTACTTCAGCACCCACCGTCACATTGTCAATATTGGTTAAGTCTACTGCCAGCATATCCATAGATACACGACCTAAAATAATAGTTCGCTGGCCGTTTACCATCACCGGAGTACCAAGCTTGGCATGTCTTGGATAACCGTCGGCATAGCCAATGGCCACCGTACCCACTTTAGTAGGTTGCTCACAAACAAAGGTTTTACTGTAACCAACTGATTGGCCTTTTACTAGATTATGAATGGCAATGACTTCTGAGGTTAATGTCATAACTGACTTTAGCTGGTCGCCCCATTTATGAGAATGAGAAAATGGTGTTGCGCCGTACAGCATTATACCGGGTCGTTGCCAGTCGCCGTGACTGCCTTCATGGCCTAAAGTACCAGCTGAATTTGCTAAGCTTTTTTCAGCTGAAATATTTTTTGTGGTGTTATTAAAAATTGAAATTTGAGATGCCGTTTCTATATTTATAATTTCATCGGCGCAAGAAAAATGCGTCATTAGCACCACATTACTAACTTGCGGTAGGTGCTTTAATGCAGTGTAAGCCGCTTCATAGTCTTCGGGCTGAATACCTAAGCGATGCATGCCGGTATCCATTTTTAACCAAACATTAATAGGCTTACTCAGACGTTGCTTACTTAACACTTTTATTTGTTCAACACTGTGAATAGCCGTCCATAAGTTGCGCTCACTTATTATGCTTAACTCGTCTTCAGTAAAAAAACCTTCTAATAAAAGAATAGGATTTTTAATGCCGGCATCTCTTAACTCAATGGCTTCTTCAATACAGGCAACACCAAACGCATCGGCTTCGTTGGCCAATGCACGGGCAACCATAATAGCACCGTGTCCGTATGCGTCGGCTTTTACAATAGCAACCGCTTTACAGCCGTTAGACGCTTGTTTGGCTAAGCGATAATTGTGACGTAGAGCGTCAAAGTTGATAGTGGCGGTGGCGGCTCTTCCCATGTTTCTAATCCTGTGTGTTTGCTAGCTTGTTATTAATACAACAGCGTTTAATAAAAATTATTAATTATTAATTATTAATTGTTAATTAGGAGTAATAACGTTCTAGCGACAAACCTTCAGGGTTAATGTCGGTTTTTTTATTACAAATAATATCGGCTACAAACTTTCCTGAACCTAAAGACATGGTCCAGCCCAGTGTTCCATGACCAGTATTTAAAAATAAGTTAGAAAATTTTGTACCGCCTAGAATAGGTGTACTGTCTGGTGTCATTGGACGTAAACCAGTCCAAAACTCCGCTTTAGCGACTTTTGCAGCACCAGGAAATAAATCGTTAATAACAAACTCAACATTGTCACGGCGCTTATTTTTTAACTCTAAATTAAAAGACGCAATTTCGGCCGTCCCACCCACTCTAATGCGATTATTAAAACGCGTTACTGCAATTTTATAAGTTTCATCCATTACAGTAGAAACCGGTGCACAACTTTCGTTCTCAATAGGCAAGGTTAACGAATATCCCTTAATAGGATAAATAGGTAATTTAATATCAATGGACTTTAATAACTGAGTAGAATAACTACCAAGCGCTACTAAAAAATTATCTCCAATAAAATCACCCTTATCGGTAGACACACTGATGATTTTTCCGTTGTGATGGTTTAGGTGGCTAATGTTGGTATCCATAATAAATTTAACCCCTAGCTTTTCACATTCTTTGGCAAGGGCAGTGGTAAATTTATAACAGTCGCCGGTTTCGTCGCCAGGTAAATGTAAACCGCCAACAATTTTTTCTTTCACATTTTTTAATGCCGGTTCGTATTTAAAACAGCCTTCTGTGGTTAACTGTAAAAATGGCACGCCGCATTCTGTTAAAACTTCAGTGTCTTTATATAAGCCATCTAATTGTTTTTGTGTTCTAAAAACTTGCAGCGTGCCTTTTTGACGTTGATCGTAATCAATGTCTATTTCTTCACGTAATTGTTTAAAGCAGTCGCGACTGTATTCTGCAATGCGCATCATGCGCTCTTTATTAACGTGATAAGACTTTTGATTGCAGTTGCCAATCATCTTGGCCATCCAGATAAGTGTATTGGTATCTAGCTCGCGGTATTTGATCATAAGCGGTGCAAGATCTTGCAATAACCATTTGATAGCTTTTATCGGCACACCAGGGGCCGCCCAAGGAGTCGCATAGCCAGGAGAAATCATACCGGCGTTGCCATGGCTGGTTTCTTCGGCCACACCAGACTGGCGATCAATAACAGTAACCTGATGCCCAGCCTTGGCCAAATACCAAGCACTGGCCACGCCTAAAACGCCACTACCAAGAATGAATGTATGCACGATGTTTCCTTTGAAATGCCATGTCAGTCGATACAGCTATAATATTTGGTTTTTATAAGGAATAAGCTTTGTATTTATTCACTATTAAGGTGAAAATATGGTAAATAGCAGTATTTAAAGTGGAATATACTTAAAATGATTGATTCTAAAAAACGCCCATTAGATCGGCTAGATTTAAGCATCTTGTCGGTGTTGCAAGCCGATGGCCGAATTAGCTATGTAGACCTTGCCGACAAAGTAGGGCTAAGCTCTACGCCATGTATTGAGCGGGTTAAACGCTTAGAAAAAGAAGGTTTTATTGAAGGCTATTACGCCAAACTAAATCCACAAATATTAAACTGCGCCATGCTAGTATTTGTTGAAATATCGCTCTCTTATCAGTCACCAGACGCCTTTGCCGAATTTAATAAAGCCGTGGGTCAGCTGCCTTACATTATGGAATGCCACCTAGTATCTGGCGACGCCGACTATTTGATAAAAGCGCGCATTAACGACATGTCGGAATACAGAGCATTACTAGGAGATATGCTGCTGACCTTACCCGGCGTGAAAAACTCTAAAAGCTATATAGTGATGGAAGAAGTAAAAGAAACGCAGTCGATTCCGTTACAGTTTAATAAAAAATAACTAACGGCATAGCGGTAATAATAAGCTTTGCAGGAATTGTGCTGTATAAAAAACGATTAGCATTTGGCAAGAATCAAGAAAAGAGTGCGCGGGTTGTTCCGTAAACAGGCTAAAAGTGTCTGTTTAATATGGCGCTGTTTCAAATAATCGGGCAGAATCAAAAGCTTATAAAAAACTAAAAAGAGATTGCGAGACTCTGTAATCTAGACAATACCGCGCATGGTATGATTAAAATGTTAGGCTTTTTTAATAAAGGAAATAAAAATGAGAATTATATTTACATTACTATTAGCGACTTTGTTGACTGCTTGTAGTGGACTAAATCCTAAGTCGGTTACATCCACACTTATGAATATCGATAAGAAACTAATATTTAACGATTCACCAGAAGTTATCACCTCTAAAATTTTAGCTTTTACTAAAGCTAAGGAATGGAAGCTTTTATATAAAGGGAAATCTATTCCTACAAGATATCTATCAGGGCCATCTAACGAAAATCCTATGCACTCTATGAATTTTGATAAGCTCGCATGGAATAAAATCAATAAGAAAGATGGCTCTTACTATGTCAGGATTCAACTTAGAACAGAAACCTCGTTTACTAGCTATGGTGCTATTATTTTTATTGCAATAGAAGATGAAAAGAAAGGAACGACCACACTACAAATAGCGGCTTCGACCAGTCAGATTGCAGAGAAAGATCTCTTAGAAAAATATATTTCAGAAATAGCAGATGTACTTCAATAAAACCAAGACTAACAAAGCCTTGCTTGGGATAAATCCAAGAAGGCGGTGTTAAGCATCTATAGGAAATTAAGCATGAACGATATACCTCAAGGATTTGAGCCGATTTTTAGAACTAGTCCTTACCTAGAATTATTGGGCCCTATCTATAACAAAAAAACAGATGAAGGTTTAATTATTAGTTTGCAGGCCGAAGAGAAACATTGTAATGCTAGAGGTACAGTTCATGGTGGTGTGCTAAGTAGTCTTGCTGATATAGCTCTTGGCTATAATGCAGCTTTTTCTGGCAAAGAACCTGTGCCAATGGTTACCTCTAGTTTAACTATTGATTATGCAGGTTCTGCAAAGCTTGGCGATTGGATTGAAATTAAAACTGATGTGCAAAAAGTAGGCGGTAGTATGGCCTTTGCCAATTGTTATTTTATAGTTAATTCAAAGCGTATTGCTCGTGCGAGTGCTGTTTTCAGTGTGTTAAATACATAGCAAAACACTCAAATAGACTTCGGAAAATAGTCTCTCGTTTTGCTAGGCTGTTTAACTCAGCGTTAATTAAGGATACAAAGCGCATGAAATTATTTATTATTCTATTTATCTTATTACTGGCCTCATGTGTGGGCATGCCTCCAGCCGTGAACCCATCTACAGCTATTCCCCTCTCTGGCCTTTCTGTTTTTCCTCCAGAAAATAGTAAATGGTACAAAGTACAGCATTCTGCTTATCAATTGGTGCTAATGTCGCGAGGAAAAGAAAAAGATGAATCTATTGGGGTTAACATTTCGTTATTCCAACTCCCAAAATTTGATTCAGACGGTCAATTCCTTAGCTATGTTAAACAAGGACGATCTCAAGAGCCAAACACTGAACGATTTTATATGCTGAAAAATAAAGAAACGATATCAGCATTGAAAGAAGCTAAATGTGTAAAGTATCATTCTATATCTGAAGATCATGGTGCAAAAAAAGTATCTTTAAATTCTACCGTAATGTTGTTAGAAAATATTGGTTATAACTGTAAGCATCCGTTAAATGAATCAGTTGGTGTTAATATTGAGTATTCACTCCGCTATTACCAAAAACAATCTTATGAATCATTAGAGAGTGATTCTAAAGCATTTTTTAATAATATTAATTTTTCTAAATTTTAAATGTACAATATAAAAATGTAGCGATTAAACCGCTACAATTCTCCCTTGTGTAAATTTTTTTACATACCATGTTAGTACTTGTCGTTTAGTGTTTACCTTCTTGCATTGTCTGCTTCAAATAATTCGCCAACTGCTGAAAATACGGATTACTGTATTGACGATATCGAATCGCGACACCAATAGCCCGCTCAAAACCCTGCACGCCTTCTATCTGTTCTAAGGGCTTAATAAAAAATCGATCTGAAAACTCAACATCCATCGGCAGTGGCACTATTGCTAATCCTAACCCTGAAGAAACAAGTGACAACGCCCACTCTTCATTATCAACCTCCGCTACAAACTCCATGCTTATATCAAGTTGTTCAAGAAAGTTCATCATTTCTTGATTGCGGTCGCAAAAGGTTCGAAGTATAAAAGGCATGCCATTAAAATCTGATGCATTTATTTTTTCTGCATAGGCTAAAGGATGATCTTTCGGCGTAATAAGACAATAACGATCACGCCAACAGGGAATAAACTCTTCGTCATCTTGGATACGTTGATCCATCGTTAGCCTTATATCTACGCTATCTTCTGGCGAGGCGTCTCCACGAATAAGCTTTACCTGAATATTGGGTGTATGTTGTTTTAAACGTTGCAGTAGTGTTTCCAAATAATTAAAAGAAACAGAGTGGGGCACCGATATTGTCAAAACTCGCCGTTCTTGCTTCGCTTTAAAGCGCTTTTCGATTGAAGCCGCATGCTGGAGTAAACTCTTGGCTGTGGTATACAGCTCTGAACCTTCAGGCGTAACAGACACACCGCGTTTTTGTCGGATTAAGAGTTTTGTCTCTAGCTGTTCTTCCAGCTTTTGAATGGCGGCCGTAATTGAGGGCTGAGCAATAAAACAACGTTCCGATGCCCCAGTAATACTGCCAGCCTCTACCGCCGCCACAAAATATCGAAGTGCTTTTAAATCCATAGTTGTCGTCCGGTGTAGAAAAAATAAAGATGTATTAATTTAATAAGTAATCTTAGGGTAAGCAGGCAATCGACTCATCACAAATTCATCGTGAGCTGGCACTATCTGTACTTTGGTTTTGTTCTTGCTCATTTCATGAATCCGACCAATTTGTTCGGTATTTTTCTCTGTATTCCAATTCACTTCAACCAACCACTTAATCATATCTGAACGTTGGGCATTATCTTCAATACCTTTAAGAGTCCAAGTGGTGTCGCCAATAAAGAAGTAGCGCTTACCAGAAGACACGGTTAGAAAGATACCAATCTGGCCCGCAGAATGGCCGCTTATATCAACCAGAACAATCGATTCATCATCATACACATCATAACTGCTAGCAAACCCTTCAAAAGATTGTTTCGCTAACTTAACAAACTTCCATTTTATGTTTGAATCATCAAATTGTGATGGGATGTGGACAGGCGGTTTGCCGTTTATCGCTTGCTCGTATTCCGCCTTTTGTACCCATACTTCCGATTCAGGGAAATCTTCAATACCACTGGCATGATCCCAATGTAAATGCGTTGGTATAATCTTTGATATATCACTGAGTGTGTATTGGTTCCGTTCAAGTTGATCGGCAGCGGGGTCAAGCCCTTCGAAACTGAACAATTGCCGATTAACAAAGGAGTTTTCAGCAAACTGTAGTTCAATGTTTCTGCCTAACCCAGTATCAATAAGAACATCGCCTTTTGGGTGTTTAATTAATACAGCATTCTGAGATAAATGCCTGCTTGTAAACCAGCTACCACTTGTTACCACAAGCGCTTCAGGCGTACCTGCTGAAGCGCTGGTTTTAATCACTGAAAAGCCAATTTTTGACCCATTGTCAGGTGCGCTATTAGCGGTGACAGCCAGCATTAATAATGCGATCAGTGAGAATGCTTGAATCATCTGGTTTAATCCTGCGTTACGTCGAGGTTTCATTTTCAGTTCCAGCCTTATTCATATCTAGGTGATTGATAGAGGCAGTGTAAGGAAAATCCACGCATAGATATAATAGCGTTTTATGATGGATAAAGGATATTTTATCTATACATTGGTAGGCAACTTATACTTAGCTGCCTGTCTCTACTTTAAACGCCAAATTAAGGGGGAAGTTAAAGCAACACCATTTGGCGAAAATCAATAAAAGAGTGCGTGGTTTGTTCCACAAACAGGCTAAAATTACCTGTTTAATCTGGCACCGTTTCAAATAATCGTACAGAATTAAAAGCTTGTAAAAAAGAGATTGCGAGACCTCATAATCTAGATAATACCGCGCATACGCATGAATAAAATGTTAAATTACTAATGGAGTAATCATGGAAGACCAACAAATATCAGAAGGTTCTGTAATGAAAGTAAGTACAGGATTCAAATTGTATTTTACATGCTTGGTAGTTTTTTCAATAGCGTTGTCAATTGCTGTATATATAAGCCATGATTCTACAGCTTTAATTGCTTTAGCCGTTTATTTGGGGTGTGGTGTATATCTTAATAGAGTTATTCTAAGAAATCTTTTTGAATTTCACCCAATGTATAGCACTCTTGATAATGTATTTAGAACGAAGTGGAACCTTATTGTTATATGGCCTATAGGTTATTTATCATTATTGATAAAGCTTGGTGTCAATAAATTAGTTTAACAAGCAAAGGTAGAATCGCCCTCTGGTCTGGACAGCTTCGCAGTCTCTTTTTTGGGTGTTATGAGGTAGCTTGATGAATACTCCAGCACGAATTTGGTTATTAAAGTTCTTTGGAGACTTTGATAAGCTAAAATAGCTTAGAGACGGTCTATTTTACTGCAATACACCAGAGTTTTATCGTCAGTCAGGCCAAGAAGGTGTATCCGATTTACAAGAATCATGCAGTCATGCATATCGTAAAAATAGAGATGACGACCCTATAAAGATATAGTGGGGCGATAATGAATTTGATGGCTTAACTGCTGCGACCATTCACACAAATAGCACAAAAGATAAATGGCTTCATTGTTGGTTTGCTATTGATCTACCTGGAACTCAAAATGAGTTAGTAACTTTAGTTAACGACATTAATCGCATGAGAAATGAATTTGGTAAAAATTTCGTATTCATACCAAATAAAAGCTTTTCATCATTAATCAGTAAACTCGAATCATCAACGACTCATAAGTTAGACCATGGTTTAGTGAAATATTCTACAGATAACATGAACTGGTCATACGGCTGTAAATCATCTGATTACTCTTATCAAAGAGAATACCGCTTTGTATTCGGTGAATGCTCACATACAGAAATCACCCACTTACCAATTCAAACTGCTGATAATTTTAATGATTTAATTTTGGCTAATGTACCTCTTCAAATAACCGATGATATAACTGGTAGTGTATGGTTTCATCTTGATAAGAAACAATGCTACTGCAATCTAATCTCATAACAAGTGCCAGCAAGTTCTCATACTGGGCTGGACTAGCGGCAAAACCACTCGCCCTTGTGGCGGGCCTACAGATTACCTGCTTAATGTTGAGCTCAGACCTAACCAAAAATCTATAAAGCTAATGGCTAGATTTATTTAGTGTCCAATTTTCATATGAACTCTTATTACATGTTCTGATTTTATTTAGTAACAGGCGTTAGATTTAATCAGAAAATTCAAAAAGTTCTTTAACTTGAACGTTTAACACATTCGCAATTTTTTCCAAATTATTGAATTTGGGACCATGAATACCTCTTTCTACATTACTAATTGACTCTACGGTTAAATCCACCGCATTAGCTAATTGCTCTTGGGTTATACCTTGCTCAGCTCTTAGCGCTTGAAGACGTTTTCCAAAGCGGACTTTAAGGTTGTTCATTTACTTAGCCTAAAACCATAATTATATTGAGATTGCACTTTGTATTCACTGTTGCGTTGAGAAACTGCAATTTATAAAGTCTTATTGTATTAGTTTCTCATCCTAGTAAAGCGGCATTCGAATCAATGATAAGTAGTCCTGAATATGCAAAAATTATACACCTTCGAGAAGAGGCACTGGAAAATAGTCCTTTAGTCAGGTGTAAACATTTTGAATGGTCTTAATGTATTTAATAAATAATGGTAAATGCTAAAGCATAAATAACGGCTTTAATTATTATTTTTAAAATATGGCTGTATGCGACCATCACGCCATTAGGTTAGTAGTTTAACGGGAAATAGCCCACAGCTGCTTTAATCTTTGATATAGTAAGTCACTAATTCTTCAAAAGAGAAATAAAATACTCATGATAGAAAATAATTTTGCTATCACAGCTACCTTTATTGCTTATTTAGGCATGATGTTATTTATTGGCTGGTACGCTTACAAGCGCACCAGCGACTCGTCAGATTATTTTTTAGGCGGGCGTAATTTAGGCCCTTGGCCTGCGGCATTGTCAGCTGGTGCCTCTGATATGAGTGGTTGGTTACTATTAGGTTTGCCAGGCTATGCTTATGCAGTCGGTATGGAAGCCGCATGGTTGGGTGGTGGTTTGTTAGTAGGTACTTGGGCAAACTGGCTAATTACGGCTAAACGCTTACGTACTTATAGCATTACTACCAATAACGCATTGACCATTCCTGAATTTTTATCTCGCCGTTTTAACGACCAATCTAAAATGGTACAAACCATCGCTGCACTGTTTATTTTAATATTCTTTTTGTTTTACACCAGCTCGGGTCTAGTGGCGGGCGGCAAGTTATTTGAAACCGTGTTCTCTCTCGACTATACCTATGCCGTTATTATTGGCACCGTTTGTGTGGTGTCTTATACCTTGTTTGGAGGCTTTTTGGCCGTTTCTTGGACCGACTTAGTTCAAGGTCTATTAATGTCAGCGGCACTATTAATTGTTCCTATTGCAGCAATGCAGGGTGGCTTTAGTCAGTTAACCGCCGATTTATCGGCAATTAATCCAGAACTATTAACCTTATGGAACGATATTGATGGCAAGCCACTAACATGGATAGCCATTTTATCTCTTGTAGCATGGGGCTTTGGCTACTTTGGCCAGCCACATATTTTGGCTCGTTTTCAGGCAACCCGTAGTAATAAAGATTTAACAAAAGCACGTCATATCGCGGTTACTTGGACTACGTTGTCTATTATTGGCTCTTTGCTAGTTGGGGTTGTGGGGCTAATTTATACCAATGCTAATTTAGCCACTGAGCTGGCTGACGGCGAGAAGATCTTTATGATATTGGTTAATGCCGTATTCCATCCTGTTATTGCTGGTATATTGCTAGCCGCAATTTTAGCCGCAATTATGAGCACCGCCGATTCACAGCTATTGGTGTCATCTTCTGCTTTAGCTGAAGACTTTTATAGACAGCTTATTCGTCCCGACGCAGCTCCTGCCGAAGTACTTATGGTAGGACGTGTAGGTGTAATTGGTCTTTCTATTGTGGCGTTGTTATTAGCCATGAACCCTGAAAGTTCTGTATTAGGCTTAGTCTCGTATGCTTGGGCAGGTTTTGGTGCTGCGTTTGGTCCGGTTATATTATTAAGCTTGTACTGGAAGCGCATGAATCGAAATGGAGCGCTAGTGGGTATGATTGTTGGTGGTTTGACGATTGTTGTATGGAAGCAATTAACGGGTGGGATTTTTGATGTTTATGAAATTGTACCCGGTATTATTTTGGCAACCATTTCAGTGGTGTCAGTTAGCTTGCTGACCAAAGAGCCTGAGCAACAAGTAATTGAGCAATTTAATGAGTTTGAAAACAACTTAAAAACGTTCGAATAAAGTAAGTTAATCTTTGTTAGGCGTCTTTCTTAGTCTTTTTGGCTGGCTGACGTCTAAGACGATACAACGCATTGTATCGTCTTACTCTTGCCATATTAGATATAATTACTGACAGTGTGTGATTGTAATTTTTAAACGTTCTCTACTGCTGTTATCTTTTCCTGCATTTATAATCAAAAGGCAGCAATTAATACAAGCCTTTCAGCCTTCTAAAGTTTTGCTCTAACTTGTAATTCTCCATTTATTATATTGGCCTCAAATTCAACTTGTGCGGGTTGTTCTAGCATAGCTTGTGCAAGTTTAGGTTCAAGCTTAGTTCGTAAACGTCTGGCGATATCTCGAGCTCCGTAGCGGGCATCATAGGTTCCACTTAAATACAAACACACATTGGCACTTGCGGTTACCGAGGCATTACGCGCACGCAATCGCTTATTCAGTTTGTTAAGTTCTAACTCTACCAGTAAGTCCGTGTCTGACTCACCCAGCCAATCAAAAGGCAGTATTCGGTCTATGCGGTTAATAAATTCAGGGTCAAAGTGATCATTCAGTGCTTGATCCAGAACCTCGTCTTGCGAGGGAGGTTTAAGCTTCAATAACGCCCGCCAACCTTGCGAATACGCTTTGCTGGTTTCTGATAATTCTTTTGCTCCAAGATTACTTGTCATAAAAATTAGGGTATTGCTGAAGTCTATTTCAGTTACGCCCGAGGTCAGCATCAGTTTGCCAGTATCTAGAATATTCATCAGCGATCGCACGACACCTTTGTCGGCTTTTTCAATTTCGTCAAACAAAACAATGCCAGGTTCGCTAAAACGACCTTTTATTTTTTCAAGGTCAAACAGGGTCTGGCCTTCTTTACTGCCCACATAACCTGGCGGCGATCCTGTTAAAGCAGCAGAATAATGTTCTTGGGCAAGGGTATTCATATCAATGCGACAAAGCCCATTAGTATCACCCAATATAGATTCGGCTAAAACGCGCACGGTTTCTGTTTTTCCAACCCCGGTTGGTCCTAAAAACAAAATCACTGACAAAGGTTTTTGGTCATCACTAAAGTCGGCTTTAAGTGTGTATAGCATCCCATGCATAGCATCTAGAACCGCTGGTTGACCAACAATGCGCGATTGTAAGTCAGCCATTACTGCTTCTGGTTTGAATTTAAAACGAGACGTACGTGCAGCTTGGCGCTGTTGCTGGCGCCTAACTAGTTGCTCACTATTATGATCGAGCTGATCGTTAATAAAGGGCATTTAAAGGCTCCATTTACTTATCGGCTGTTTTTTCCTTTGGCTCAACGGGTAGATTACCCACAGGGCAGTCTGCAACGCCTATGGTTTTACGTGTCATTTCTTCTACATCGCGCTGAGCTTTTTCAGCATCTAATACCCAGGTTCGATAAAAATCAAAGGGACAATCGGCAATGCCTTTATCGCCATCACCAGAATTATGTACACCGGTATAACCACGGTGCAGTAGTTTGAATAAGTGGTTTTGTGATTGGTCGTTAGCGCGCGCATCACGAATTTGAGAAACCGAAAGCTGCGCATACTGAATTCCCATGTCTTCTTCACCACACTCTCCAAGTGTGCGGCCATCAAAGCCAATAATGGCTGAGTGACCGAAGTACGAATATACTCCGTCAAAGCCACTGGCATTGGCCACAGCCACATAACAGTTATTGGCCCAAGCCATAGATTTTGACATCATCACTTGCTGTTCTTTTGCTGGGTACATATAGCCCTGGCAACGCACAATTAGTTCAGCCCCTTTCATGGCACAATCACGCCATATTTCTGGGTAGTTGCCGTCATCACAAATAATTAAACTAATTTTCATGCCTTTTGGGCCTTCGGACACATAGGTACGATCACCTGGATACCAGCCTTCAATTGGGCACCAAGGAATACATTTTCGATATTTTTGTACAATTTCTCCTTCGTTATTAATCAAGATCAGGGTGTTGTAGGGAGATTTATTTGGGTGATCTTCATGACGCTCACCGGTGAGTGAGAAAATCCCCCAGGTATCAGCTTCTATACATGCCGCACTGAAAATTTGAGTTTCATCACCTGGAATCGTGGTGGCGGTAGCCATCATTTCGTCGTTGTCATACATAATACCCATGGTGCTGTATTCGGGAAAAATCACCAGGTCCATACCGGGTAAGCCCTTTTTCATTCCCTTGATCATGTCTGCAATTTTGCCAGCATTTTCTAGTACTTCAGCTTTGTTGTGCAGGCGTGGCATTTTGTAATTGACCACGGCTACGCCGACAGTATCTGGGCTACTTGATATATCACCATGGCGCATAATAGTTCTCCAAATTATGTTTCAGTTACTATGCGTGATTGTCACCTGTGAAAATATACGCCTATTTCACACCATGCCTAAGTTGAATGACGTAGATTTTTATTGTAAATTTTTTCGTTTAATTGCAGACAAAAAAATGGACCGAATATTAATTAAAATAAAACAGCCCAAACTTTTTATTCATAGGTTATCAATAATGTCTGTTAAAATTGCGGAGGTGTACCTTCACAGTTAGACGCAACCGCATCAATTTGTACTAATGCATTCATCGGAATAGCTGAAACTCCTACGGTTGTATTTGCAGGAAGGTCACCGTTGAAGAAGGTGAGATACACTTGGTTCACAGCATCAAGATCTACCATATTTTTAACTTGAATATTTATTTTAACAATATCATCCATAACATGGTCAACGCTTTCTAAAATAGCTTGGATATTTTTAAGACATTGTTTGGTTTGATCACTTGCCCCACCCGCGACTATTTCATTTGTTTTTGGGTCGAGTGGCAATTGACCTGAAATATGATTGTAATGAGAAAAAGCCACTGTATGTGAATAGGCGGCTTCTGGAGCATTTTGTGTATTGCTTGCTTCTATCACCAGCAAGCTGGTGTCTTCAGGAAGTTGTGGTGGGGTACCATCCCCATGCGACACTGAAGTATCAATTTGAACCAAGGCATCCATAGGCAACGCTAAAACGTTAATTATTGTTCGAGCCGGGACATAGCTTGGGAAAAATTTTGCGCAGACTTCACTGACAGCTTCAATATCTGCAATATTTTTAACAAATATTGTTGTTTTAACCACGTCATTCATAACATGGTCAATACTTTCTAAAATCGAATTAATATTAGTTAAGCACTGTTCAGTCTGCGCTTTTATGCCACCCGCTACCAATTCACCCGTTTTGGGATCGATAGGTAACTGACCTGAAATATTATTGTAATGAGAAAATGCCACCGTCTGTGAACATAAACCTTTTGGTGCGTTGTCTGTGTTTCTTGATACTTTTATCAGAGCACAAGGATCTTGCGGGGCGGTACCTTCACCGTTTGAAATAAGCGCATCAATTTGTATTAATGCATTATCTAACGGCAAAGCCGCAACAGCGACGGTGGTACGTGTAGGAAGATCACTGTTAAAAAATGTTGCATAGACGGCGTCTACTGCTTCAATATCTGAAATGTTTTTAACGAACACGGTTAATTTTACAACGTCATCCATCACATGGTCGATGCTTTCTACAATCGCTTTAATATTCTCTAAGCACTGTTTAGTTTGTTCTTTTATACCGCCTATCACTATCTCGCCTGTTTTGGTATCAATAGGCAATTGCGCTGAAATATTATTGTAATGAGAAAAAGCTACCGTTTGTGTAGACACAGAACTTTGCGGGGCATTAGCCGTATTTCGTGAAACTTTTATAATCTGGTCGCTCATTTTAATCTCTCTCCTATTCGAATTTGTAGCAGAACTATAGAGGAAATTATTTTAAAAAAATATAAAATCAAAAATTTATTGAGATTAACGAGGTGACTTTAGCGTTTAATTAGTAGAAAAAAATGTGAGCAAATATTTTTTACTTAATAAGTAAAAATTTTGCTTTCTAACAGGGCGCTTACCGTTTTTGTGCGTCATAAAATAGCACAGCTTTCTTTGCGAACCGTGCTCATTGTTAATTGCAGCTATGCGACGATTATTGCTAGGGTCTGTATTGTTCTATGCTGCCTTAGCTCGTTTTAGGAGAACCTTTGACGGACTGAGCAAAAAACTGTTTAAACGGCTGTTTAAACTTAGTGTTCGTCTTCGCAAGACGCTCAGATCTAACCGCTTGTCAGTAGTGGCGCTGCCGTTACCCATCAACCCTGACCATTGTGTATTACCGTAGATATTGTAAATGGGCTGGTTTTGCTATGACTAGCGTGGGCTGAAAGCAGCTAAAGGCCATATAAAACCCTTGAATGTGCCATCAATTATCTTCCTTGCATCATATTAGATATAATCACTGGCAGAATGTGATTGAATTTCTTAGAATGCCCCTACTATTTACCCAGAGAGTCACTATGACAGATTTAGTTAATTACCAATTAGACGGTTCGGTTGCCACTATTACACTGCAAAATGGCAAAGTAAACGCCATGTCTCCTGACCATATAGCGGCCATAAATGGCGCGTTAGATCAGGCCGAAGCAGATAAAGCGGTGGTAATGATTGTTGGTCAGCCAGGTATTTTTTCGGCTGGGTTCGATTTAAAAGTATTTCAAGCTGACGCGGCTGCGGGCATTGAAATGGTTAAAGCTGGCTCAACTTTATGTCGTCGTTTATTGGCATTTCCATTGCCTGTAGTGGGTGTTTGTACTGGTCATTCTTTAGCGCAGGGTTGCTTTACATTAATGGCGTGTGATTATCGCATAGGTGTCGACGGTCCATTTCAGCTGGGCTTAAACGAGGTTCAAATTGGTATGACCATGCATCACTTTGGTATCGAATTACCTCGCGCTCGTTTAACCCCGTCTTATTTTCAGCGTTCAGTTAATAATGCGCAAATTTACACGCCAGCCGAAGCGGTTGAAGGTGGATTTTTAGATAAGGTGGTTCCTGCTGAAGAATTAATGGCAGCGGCAACAGCAGAGGCACAGCGTTTAGCCGGTTTAAATTTATCAGCCCATAAAGCCACTAAATTAAAAATGCGTGCTGAATTATTAACTATTTTAGACAAAGCCATCGAACAAGATTATAAAGATGGCATGGCTTCAATTGGCAAGTAATTTACCAAGCTAGTTTTCTAGATAGTTTTCTAGATAGTTTTCTAGATAGTTTTCTAGATAGTTAAAAAAAAACAGTTTTGAAAATAGTTTAAAAGAGAATGTCTAAAGTCAGCATTAATGTGGCCTGTTTATGGGCTGCATTTTTGTTTACTGCATCAGTTTAATTGTTTTGAGTATTACACATGCATGCTGCAGAATTTAAAACCCTTCGCGAAGCCGTAGGCCTAACTATATCTACTTTAGTAAAAGTAATTGATGTTGATGAGCGTACTATTCGTAAATGGGAGTCAGGTAAAAAGAAATTACCAGCTGATGTAATTGAATCTGTGGTAGCTATAGACCAGCTATTAACAGACACAGCAAATCAGTTATTTAATGCACTAAACCAACAGTCTGTTCAGAGTGTTGTATTAGAAAGGTTTATTGAAGAAGAAGATTTGCTAAATGCTTATCCACAATTTGAAGGTCTACCTATGACAAGTTATGGCGTTGTACTATTTCGTTTACGCCAAAAGTGTCTTGATGCTGGGCTTGAAGTTTCTATTCAATATAAATAGTTGGCCCAACAGCCTTAGCTGCGTCTATGGCGCAGCACTTGTTCTATCTAATACTTCTACTTTAGGTTGATGATCTTTGTCGCCCAATTCGGCAATCAACATTCCTGCTAAAATCAAACCTCCTCCAACAAGTCCTAAAGTACCCAGTCTTTCATCTAAAATAAACCAAGCAGCTATACAGGCAAATACTGGTTCGGTAGCAAATATTAATGCCACCTTGTGGGGTTTTAATATTTTTTGACATTCAGTTTGTGCCCAATAAGCGTAAGCCGTACCAAATACGCCTGTAATTAATATAGAGCTCCAGATGATAGGTTTGCTTAACTGGTCAATTGCGCTAATAGGTGTTTGCCCTAGGTGATAAAAGAACGGTTCGGACGATACCATTGCGCCAATAAAACTAAACACAGAAACAGCTAACAGTTGAATAAAACTAAGCAGCAGTACTGGCATTCCTTTAACTATTTTACCTGTAATAATAATATGAAAGGCGAACGCAAATGCACATACTAAAACCAGTAAATCACCATTATTAAATTCTAATTTGTCACCTACTGTTAAAAGATATAAACCAGTAGTTGCTGCGGTTATACCTATCCAAGCCGATAGATTAGTTTTATTTTTAAAAAACAAAAAACCTAAAACAGAAACTAGTGGTACACACAGGCCAGTAATAAATCCGGCATTAGATACGCTGGTGTAATGCATACCTTCGGTTTGAGTATAAAAGCCAATAAACAGCAGTATTCCCAAACCTAAGCCTGTGATGATTAGCTTTAAATAGGACTTATCGAGTTTACGTTCGGCTGAAAATATATAAATGCAGTAGATGGCAAGCGCAGCAATAAAAAAGCGAATGGCATTAAAGCTATTGGTAGGCAGTTGTTCTATAGAAAGGTCTACCAGTACAAATTCGGCACCCCAGATAAAAGACACTAATAGTAACAAATAAAATGCGAAGCGTGGTGACGTGACGGTCATGGTTGTTTCCAAATACTTAAGTTAAAAGGTTTGTAAAAACCATAAAAAAAGGTGGATAACATGGGGTTCATGCTTCCACCTTTACTTGTTGATGGTACTTGTTTAAAAGCCGAATTTATCTCGTAAATTATAAAATGCAGCACCCAAAGCAGTTAATGGAATACGTAGCGAGCGACCACCAGGGAATGGATATTGTGGCAAGCTAGCAAATACATCATAACGCTCTGCCTGTCCCTGAATTGCGTCGGACAGAACTTTACCGGCTAGGTGTGTACACGTTAGTCCGTGACCCGAATAGCCTTGCGAGTAATAAATGTTTGACCCAATGCGACCAATTTGTGGCAGGCGCATAAGCGTTAATAAGAAGTTACCTGTCCAAGCGTAATCTACTTTAACACCACCAAGTTGTGGGAATGTTTTGAGCATATTAGGGCGAATTTTACTTTCTATACGGTCAGGCTCGCGTGCACCATAAGTAACACCACCACCATAAATTAAACGTCCATCGCCAGATAAGCGGAAGTAGTCTAATAAATAGTTACAATCTTCTACGCAATTATCTTGTGGTAATAATAGTTTTTGTTGTTCTTGGCTTAGTGGTTCGGTGGCAATAATCTGGGTGCCACAAGGTATCGCTTTTGATTCAAGTTTTGGAATCAAACCACCTAAGTATGCATTACCAGCCACTACAAGAAAGTCAGCTGTTACACTGCCTTTAGCGGTGTGTACGGTTACCTTATCGCCTTCGTCTACCTTAGTTACTTTAGAGTCTTCGTAAATTACTCCGCCTAAAGACTCAAGCGCCTTGGCCTCGCCTTG
>JAWUVO010000108.1:0-67723 GCA_034112325.1 Bermanella sp.
ATACAGCGAGTCCGTGAAGACAAAAAGTTAGAAATATCGCTAAAAGCCCCTGGTTTTGCTCGAGTTGAAGGGCTGGCATTAGAAGTACTTGAAAAACTACAAGCCGAAGACGGATTTTTGCCGATTAGCGATAAGAGCGATCCTAAGAAAATTAAAGATGTTTTTAAATGCAGTAAAAATAGTTTTAAACAAGCTATTGGTGTTTTATACAAAGCTCGTATTATTACCATTGAAAAAAGTGGCATTACCCTAATAGCAGAGGATTAATAGCAGAAGATTAATAGCAGAAGATTAATGTATGCATAAAAAAGGAGAGCTCAGCTCTCCTTTTTATGCATTATTTACTATTAAAATTACACACCCTGTAATTCAACCCTCAGGGTCCCATGAGCCTCTGCTTTTATTCCTTGAGGTTTATATTTAAAGCCAACCTAAGGTTTAGAAAAATGCCGTTAAACCTGCGGTAAATTCTAGGTTGTGAGTGCGTTTAGGCTCAACTATTTCAGCCCTGAAGCTCATGTCGCGCATATCCAGATTAAAAGTCAGCCAATCTTTTAAAATAATACGATAGCCAGAACCCATGGTAATGGTGAAATGGTCGTCGTCGTTAAATTTAGTATTGCCCGCGCCAAGCACTAAATAGAATGCGCTGTTAAGTGTTAGGTTTTGATTTATGAAGGTCTCGCCGGGAAACAGGTTGTATCCCACTAATAGGTTGTAGTAGCTGTATTCGCGGTTAATTATAATGTTGAGGCCGCCGGTTTGTGCTTCAGCGCTGCTTAAGCCAGCTTCAGCTTTACCGAAGTTTGTTTGTAAAAAGAAGTCTTCGGTGGCGTGAAATGATGCTTTAAACCCTGTAACAACGTCGGTGCCAAAGTCTTCAATAGCCAGTATCCCGGTAAAAAATCCCACTTCAAAAAATTCCGAATCGATTTGAGCCTCATACACTTCGCGTTGCTCTGGGTCAGGCTCTACCACGATAATTGGGTTGATTTGTACATTGCCCGAGTCATCGGCCTCTAGAGCGGCCGATGCATATGCCCCATGGCAAACGCTAAGCAGCAAAACAGATATTTTGATTAATGTGGTATTGCTCAATATATTCATTATTTGTATTCCTTGGCCCAGTACTGCGATTACACAGATTGATCAGGCAGATAGATAATAAAGTTTAAAAATAGGCTCGTTAAATAAACAGCTAAAATAAACAGTTAGAAGAAGCTGCTAAAACCCAGTCGGAATGCGTCATTACTTAAACTACCGCGATCTCCGGTTAAAATTATTTTGCGATATTCACCGCGCACCACAAAGTTAAATCCTATGTAGTAATTAATACCCACACCGGTAAATTCGTAATCGTCATCAAAACTATTGGTAAAGCCAATTTGCGCTTTTGTTTTACGTTTTAGCGTTTGCTTACCAAAACCCTTGCTTATAAAAGGGGTAATGGGCCACTTAGCCACATAGTCCAACAGCTGGAAGGGTTCAATTATAATGCTGGCCCCATAGTTTGTACCGTCGAGAGTTTCATCAAAAATCTCACCGTATTCTACTTCGGCTCCCGCCCAAGATAATAACCTGAATCCGGCCATAACCGTGGCTGTATTGGCTTGCTCTTGCTGGCCAATGGCAAACCCCACTCGAGCCTGCTGCGCTAAAAAGTCGCCATGCTGAACATCTGGTAATGCAGCCGGTAAGCCAGTGGGGGCAAGGGTTCTGGCCAATGCCTGTTGCTTAACCCAGCCTTGACGGCCGCGGCGATCACTAACAAAAAACCAGTTGGTGCGACGCGTGTGCACATTAACGCTTTGACCCTGCTCTATAACATGAAAAATAGGGTAGCCGCGGCCAGGACCTGAATGTAGCTCTAAATAACTATCAATGACTTTTAGCTCCACAGAACGACTAGTATCATTAATGTCAGGATTAGAACTCAACTTATCTAACCCTAATGGAAGCTCTAGCGCTGAAGCAGGTAGGCTTATAAGCAAAGTAAGTATAAAGCTACTGGGTATCGTTCTAAGTAAGGCATTTATTGTTAACATTGGAAAAACTCTTTTAAATTCACTAATAAAAACATTTAAACCTCAAAATTCTCGTGAAAACCAGAGCTGTATTGTAAACCTATTCAAATTCTTATCCCCTATGTCGATCACTTGCTAGGTGTGATGCAGTTCACTAACCGAAAGTTTATGTGTATCAATTGGCGTATTTTTTGTAAATCAAGTGAAATTAATAAAAATAATAGCCAATAATTTGAACTGACTCCGGTTAATTTCAAATGAAATTCAGCATAATGAGCCGCTAGTACAGACTAGGTTAGTAAATACTTATTCAGCTTTATGAGCCCACCGCTCATAGTTCCCTGTTTCTAACCTTGTCCATTAATCATTGGTAAACATTATGACAGCCTTAATCAGTAAAAAACTTATAAGTCGATATCTGCGTATTCTTCTGCCAGTCGTTTTCATGGTAGGCGCTAACATGAGTTTCGCAGCCGAGAGTCAAATTAACTTCGCACAAGATGCAAAAGCCAAAGGCGCACAAGCCGCGTTAAATACAGTAAAAAAATTATCTAATGAGATACAGCAGCTTAAATCAGAAGTAGTTGATCTTAATAAAGACCTAAGATTAATGGAGGAAGAGCTGTTATTTCCTACTAGCACTCAGGCCACAGTTTTTGTGTCGTTAGATATTGGTAAATTTTTCACATTAGAGAGCGTTAAGCTAAAGTTAGATGAGAGACAAGTCGCAACGCATTTGTACAGTGAGAAACAGCGTCAATCCTTAGCTCGCGGAGGTGTCCAGCGACTGCATATGACCAACTTGAATCAAGGCAAGCATACTTTAAGCGCATTTTTTACTGGTCTTGGCCCAAATGGTCGGCCTTATAAGCGCGCCAGCGAGCTTACTTTTATTAAAGGTAAAGGCAGTCAGTATATCGAATTAATCATAATCGACGACCTAGACAAGCAAGAGCCTAACTTTGTCATTAAGCAATGGTAGCCGCATTGTGATTATTAATGTTATTAAATCGATGTTTACTCGCCTGCTGCCTCTATTGATATTAGCGACTGTTATTGCACCTACGTCATTATTAGCCGCGTCTGTAAAAGACTTAAAATACGGTAGTATTTTGTTCGATTACTATCAACAGGAATACTTTAAGGCATTGGTGGGTTATGAATATGCTAAGGCTACCAATGAACTAGTGAATAATGGTGACGAAGCTAGGCTTCTTCAGGGCGGTATGACCTTATCTTATGGCCTGCCTGACCAGGCGCAATTAATATTTACTGAACTACTTAACGAGTCTGTTCCACAAGAAACACGCAATAAAGCTTGGTTTTACCTTGGAAAATTATATTATCAGAAAGGCGATATAGATAGCGCTGCCAGTAATCTAGGCAGAGTGCAGGGTAATGTGCCAGCGGAAGTGGCCGACGAGTTTAATTATTTAGCGACACTCATTAATATTAAGAATAATCACTTTGATGCCGCCGAAAGTGCACTGAAATTTGTCGGCAAAGACAGTGTATACGAACCTTACCTACTATTTAATTTAGCAATTAGCCAGCTAGCCAGTGGCGAAGTAGAAGCGTGCCGTCAAAACTTAATTAAAGTTACTGAGTTTGCTAAAAGTAAGCCAGAAGAAGAGTACTTGGTGTTGGCCGACAGGGCCAAACAAGCTTTGGCTCATACGTATGTCCAAGAAAATAACTTACTAATGGCTTGGCAGTACCTGCAAAATGTAAGGACTACAGGGCTGTACAGTAACCGCGCATTATTAAGTTATGGCTGGACAGCTATAAAATTAAAACAATTTGACCAAGCTATCCCAGCCCTTAGGGCGTTAAATAAACGTTCAATCAGTATTCCGGAAGTACAAGAGGCAAAGGTCCTACTTGGGCATTTGTATGAGCAAAAAGGGGCGACACGAACAGCTTTGAAGCAGTACTTACTGGCCGAAAAAGCATTTAAAGAAGGTGTTGCTTCGATATTACACGCGCGCAAGGTCATTTCGGGTCAGCGTATCCCTGAGGAATTTGTGGTCAACCTAGACGCAATGATGGACGAAACCGACTGGTACGGAAGTGAGCCAAGTATCGACTATACTAAGTTAACTCCTTTTTTAGTGGAATTAATGTCTAGTAATCCATTTCACAGTGTGATCAAAGAACTACGGGATTTATATGCACTGCGTAAAAATTTAGACTATTGGGAGCGTCAAGCGGTTGAGCATCAGCTTATTATTCGCCATAGACAGCAGGGGCTAACAAGCACCAAGATTCAAAGTTTTTTGAAAAAAGCTGAAACTAATAAAGAGCGTTTAGAAAATGAAATTAGTGACTTACGCTTGCATACAATGACACTAGATATAGAAGAGCAAGATCGCTTCTCTTCGTTAATTGAAGCAACAGATAAAAGCTTTGAATTTTTAGACGACAAGTTAACTAAAGTAAAAGCAATTAAAGAGCCCTTCAAACAATCTGAAAAGAATATTTTATGGGCGGATAAATTGCATAAGCGGATCAAACAAAAGCTGGCGAAGACAGATAGCCTAATTAACAAATTAGAAAATGTAATGCGTATCGTAGTTAATGCAGAGCTAGATAATCATGATGAGCGCATGCGCTATTACTGGGCCCAGGCTCGTTTAGGCAAAGCCCGCTTATATGATAAAACGCTTAATAATATACAAAATGAACAAATTGAAACTAACGGAGCACAGCCATAATGTTAATGCGTAACGCGGCCTTGGCCGCGATTTTTGGCTTGCTGGTATCTGGATGCAGTTCTCAGGGAACTATTGCTGGATTAGAGCAAGATCAAGTAGAAGCTGAGCAGTCAACGTTAGATTTTAGTAATTTAGACCATGAAAAAGTTCGTAACGAGTACGAAGAGCTACTTGATCTTGTGGATGATGATTATCTAAAAGAAAAAATACAGCGCCGCATTGCTGGTGTCCGAATGCAAGAGGGTGACGAAAATACAGCTACCAAAGCACCTAAGCAAGGCTATTATCGCAATGCTATTGCTGACCATTTAGATATTTTAGAAAAATACCCTAACAGCCCAGATAACGCAGATGTTCTTTATCAATTAGCAAAAGCTTACGACATGGAAGGTAAAACTAATAATGCTCGTCAGATGCTTGAGCGATTGGTACGTCGTCATCCAAATTATCCTGCTATATCTGAAGCTTATTTTCGTCTAGGTGATATTTACTTTTCTAAAAACTGGTATAAAAAGTCTGAAGATGCTTACCGAGTAACCACAGAAAAAAACAGTGGGAAACTGGTATTAAATGCTCATTACATGATGGCTTGGGCATTATATAAACAAGGTGACTACAACCAGTCATTAAATAATTTAGCCATTGTTATCGACCGACTACTAGGTAGTGAAACCTCTGGCCAAGCACTTAGTAAGGCTGAGCAGAATCTAGTTGAGGATGCATTACATAGTATGAGCTTAGGTTTAGTCAGTTTAGGCGGTGCTAAAGCCATAGCAGATATTAAAAGAATTAAGGGTAAAGAATATGTGTGGCGTATTTATGATGAGTTAGCTGGATTTTACCTAGAAAAAGCAAGGTACGATGATAGTGCGGTAACTTATCGAGAGTATATTTTAATAAGCCCACTTGATAAGCGTGCTGGTCATTTCCATAGTAAATTAATTGCAGCATATGTTAAGGGCGCATTTCCACAACTTGTTTTGTCAGAAAAAGAAAACTATGTGGATTTTTACGGCCCAACCTCAAAATACTTACAAGCTTATCCTGATCAAAAACAGGCTGTTTATAAAAATCTTAAACAATATTATTCTGAATTAGCTCAGCACTACCATGCCGAGGGTCAGCAGGCAGTTAAGCAGTATGAAAAAACAAACGAGTCACATTTAAAAGCATTGGCTACCAGTTCATTAGCAAAAGCTACTGGTTATTATGGGCAGTTTATTCAAGCCTTTCCTAACGATTCTGCGGTAGCAGGTTTAATGTATAAAAAAGCGGATGCGCATTTTGAAAACAAGCAATACTCATTAGCTGCAAGCGACTATAGCGTTATAGCTTACGGAAACACTCAATTCAAAAAGGCCGACTATAAACAAGGTAATAAGGCGGCTTATGCAAGTTTGATTTCATTTAGTAAGCATATTGAGCAGTTGAAATCGAAACAGGTAAATAAAAAAGAGTTACAGGTTTGGCAGGCCAAGTCAGTGGATTCTATGCTTATGTTTTCTGAGGTTTTTCATAAAGACCCGCGTGCTATTGCAGTGTTAACAAATGCGGCTCAGGCATTATTTGCGTTGAATGAATTTGATCGAGCTATTTTGGTCGCGAGCAACTTAATTAAAACAAAACCTAGGTTAGCGAAAGATCTAAAACAAACTGCATACGGAATAATGGCGCATTCGTATTTTCAGAAAGGCGATTACCAGTTAGCGCAAAATAATTATCAGGCCCAGCGTAAGCTAGTTAAAAAAGATTCTGCAGATTATTTAGATATAAGCAATCAAGTGGCGGCATCTATCTATAAAAAAGCAGAGGCTATTCAATTAGTCGCAGCCGAAAAAGTAAAATCAGGAGAAGCTAATCCGGAGTCATTAAAAGTCAGTAATGCTGTTGCGATTAAGGAGTTGTTAAGTTTAAAGGTGTTAGCGCCTAATACAAATATTCGTATTTTAGGTCAATATGACGCTGCATCATTAATGCTGCAAGTCAAGCAGTGGAAGTCTGCGATAACAGAATTAACTCAGCTTAAAACTATGTTTACTAAGCACAAACTAGCAGTGGAGTTTCCGCGTAAGCTAGCGTTTGCTTATGAGCAAGACAAGCAATGGGAAAAAGCCGCTGTGGCATATACGGCTTTGTTTAAATTAGACCCCGACCCAAAAGTTAAACAAGAGGCTTTGTTTGTATCGGCTGGTTTACAGCAAAAGCTGGGCAGGAATGGAAAGGCGATCGAATATTATCGTGATTATGCACACAAATATGAGAAGCCATTCGATAACCGTATGGAAGCTAGATTCCACCTTGCTGATCTATACCTAAAAGAAAAGGATAATGACCGTCATTTATTTTGGCTGCGCCGAATCATTGAAGGGGACCAAAAAGGAGGTGGTGAGCGCACTGAGCGAAGCCGCTATTTAGGAGCATGGGCTAATGTTAAGTACGGTGATTATTTCGCTTGGGAATTTAACCGTAGAGCATTACGATTACCAATTGAATCTAGCATGCAGCGTAAAAATCAATACATCCAAGATGCTACCACGCGTTATAATATGGCCTCTGAATATGGCATCTTAGAGTTTGTTACTCAGGCTACGTTCAAGACAGGCGCACTTTATGCCAAGTTTGGTAGCGAGCTAAAATCGGCTCCGGTTCCAAAAGGAATGAGTGCGGCGGATACCGCTATGTATAAAAATATTATGGGTGAGCAGGGTCAGCCGTTCTCTGATTTAGCAGCAAGTATTCATCTAAATAATCTTCAGTTAAGTTGGAAAGGTTATTTTAATGAGTGGATCTCTCAAAGTTTTGACGCTATGCAAGTATTATCGCCAGTGCGTTTTGGTAAGGTTGAAGAAGTAGCGAGGTATGGTGATGAAATTCGTTAATCAAATATTGGCTAGTGTCTGTGTAGTTAGCCTACTGCTAATTAGTGGTTGTGCTGGAAAGGTTCAGCTGCCACAAGCAGGACAAAAGGTTGCGTTAAAATCAACCTCGCAATATATACCCAAAAAGAGCTTTGTAGAGGGTAAGGAACAGCCTTATGAGGCTACTGAAAACCCCTATTTAAATATCCGCAGTAAGGTTAGTAAGGGTTCAGTGCTACTTTTTATTGAGGCAAAAAAAGCTAAACGTAATGGTAAGCTAGCATTGGCTAAGCAAAAGCTTGGTGTAATTACCCAAAAAGATGAGTCATTATCTGGCCCTTGGAGTATGTTGGGTGATATTGCGGTTGAAGAAAAGCAATTTAAACTTGCTGCCTCTCATTACAAAAAATCTATAGGAATCACTCCGGATAATGTCAATGCATACACTGCTTTAGCAACAGTGCAGCGATTAATGGGTGAGTACGATGTAGCGCAGAACACATTAGAAGCTGCTTTAAAGCTCTGGCCTGATTTTCCTGAGGCGCATTTAAACCTTGGTATTTTATATGACATATATCTAAACAAACCTAAGCAAGCGCAAATGCATATGGAAGCTTATTTATATTTAACAGATTATAAAAATAAATTGGCTGAAACATGGTTTGAAGAGGTTAAGTCTAGAACAGGTATTACCACTAGCTTTATCGTGGATCAAGCATTGGTAGTCAAGCCGACTAGTTCGACAGTAGATAAGTCAGAGGTGAAAAAATGAAACTTATAACGACTTCTATAATCGTAATAAGCTTTGCTTGCTGTAATGCATTTTCTGACGAACCAATTAAACTAGAAAGCCAGTTTGTCGGTGATAAAGAACAGCCAGCGGTAAGTTATTTTATGCCTTGGCAGGGGCCAGGTACTGGTAGCGGCTTAGAGCAAAAACAAGAAGATAAGTACGAAAAGAGTATTGATGCAGTAGACCGTGATGTGATGCTTAGGTCTATGCGCATTTACGACGAATTAAATTTAGAAGGCAATCCGTAAGTAATTTATTTTGATACGGATTGTATAAAAAATTATTTAAATATAAATATAGCAACGGCTAAACTGCTGTTGGTAAAAGGTGGCAACAATGGAATTTTTCTCGGGTATTGTAAAGTTTTTTCAAGATGGTGGTTTATTCATTTACCCCATTGCTTTAGTGCTGGCTATAGGTATTGCGATAAGTATTGAGCGCTGGCGTTTTCTTAATGGTGAAAAGGCGCGAAATTTAAAGGCATTTGATGACTTTTTACCCTTATTGCGTACAGATGATCATGAAAAAATGACATTATTTACCCGTGATAGTGACGCTCCAGTATCTAGAATGATTGGTTGCGGGTTGGATATGATGCGAGTGACTAAACAGCGTGCCGATGTAGAACAAGCTATGAGTGAAGGTATGATGGAAGCGGTTCCTCGTTTAGAAGAACGTACCGGCTATTTAGCGGTACTTGCTAACGTGGCAACATTATTAGGTTTGTTAGGTACAATTATTGGTTTGATCGCGGCCTTTACCGCGGTAGCAAACGCAGACCCAGCAGAAAAATCAAAGCTATTGTCGTTATCTATTTCGGTTGCCATGAACACCACAGCATTTGGTTTGATTGCAGCTATTCCATTATTAATAAGTCATGCCATTTTAACCAACCGAACCAATGCCATTATTGGTAGTATTGAAATGGCGGGTGTTAAATTTTTAAACGTAATGACATTAAATCGTGCCATAGAAGCTGGCATTCCAAAGCCTATCAAATAAACGCTTAAGCAATTGAATTTTGAACATCAACATTCAAATAATTAAAGTGCGACAGCAGGTATTTAGCTATGAGCTTTAAAATAAAACGTCAATCAACAGACGATGCCGATATTGATGTAACCAGCTTCATGAACTTGATGATTGTACTGGTGCCGGTGTTATTGATGAGTATGACGTTCACAAAAATTACCGTTATGGAAATAAATCTTCCTGAGCTTAGTGGTGGTAGCAATACCGCATCGCTGACTCAGTCACAACTTGAAATAGTAGTGCGTAAAACGGGTTTGAAAGTCTATTTTCCGGCGGGGTCATTAATAAAAGACATTCCGTTAATGGATCATGTAGAACATAAAAATAAGGTACATGACTTTAATACCTTGTCGCAAGTTTTGCGCAGTATTAAAGATAAAGTGAACGATAAAAAAGATGTAGTAATTTTATCGTCTAGCGATTTACCTTATCAGGATTTAATTTCTACGATGGACACCGTAAAGTCATATCAAACAGTGGTTGCAGCTAGCTTAGTAGAAATAGAGCTGTTTCCTGAAATCTCCTTAGGCGACGCCACTAAAGCCAAGAAGGGGGCGTGATATGTCATTAAACGGATCGGTATTAGATAGGCGGCAAACAAACAAAAAAGCAGCGGGTTTGAATCTGGTTTCTTTAATGGATATTTTTACCATACTGGTATTTTTTCTATTAATGAACAGTGGGGACTCACAGGAAATTGAAAAAGCTACATTTATTACTTTGCCTGACTCACAGGCGAAGGGGTCGTTTCAAAACGATCTGTTAATTGTTATTGGTGACAAATTTATTAGTATAAAAGACGAAGACGTGGTGAGTATTGCAGATATTGAAAAGGCGAAGGGTAAAGCCGTTCCTGCTATTGCTGAGTTTTTAAAAACATACGGTGAAGATCTAGGTGAGCTGTCAGATTTTGAAAAGAAAAACGGTCGCCCAGTTACCATTATGGGTGATCAGACAGTGCCGTATATTGTTTTAAAAGCGGTAATGGCCAGTTGTTCTCAAGAAAATTTCAGGGATATTGCATTAGCAGTAAATCAAGTTGTTCAGGGTGTTGGGATTATCACAGTCGATAGTCAAACAGGGGGCGAACAATGACCACTGCATCTGTTAATACCTCCCCTTTAGACCACCTAGCGCTGGATCTTGTACTGCCTTGGCACGAGCAAAAAGAGCAGCAAGACCAGTTTATTAAGCTTATAAAAAAGGTGGTTGCACCTATTATGATCTTTTTGATGGTTATGCCGTTATTGCCTAGTTTAACGGGCGAAGAGGAGGTACCAGAGAAGGTAGTGGCTAAGGTCTTGCTAGACCCGCCCAAGCTTGAGCCAATAGAACAGCCTAAACCCCAACAAAAGGCCCCTGAGCGTAAAACTCAGAATAAACGTCCAGATGCTAAACCTAAAGAAGGCGCTAATAATGGTGCGCCAAATATGGCCGCTCTTTCGCAACAGTTAAGTGCGTTACGTAACTCGGTTAACTTGGATAAAATGCAAAATAAAAATGTGTTTGTAGCCAGTACCGGTAAAACCCAAAAGAGCAGCCGCGCCATGCTAGGGAAAGACAGTGCAAATGCTTCTAGTGGTGGCTTAAAGGCTAGCGACATTACAGTAAATGCCAAAGGCGCTACTTTAGAAGGGCATAGCTCGAGTCAGGTAGAAAGCTCGATTGCTAATATTGAATTACCTAGTGCAGCGGAATATAACTACGACCCAAGTAAGACCGCTAAGCGAGATATGCAAAGTATTCGACGGACTATTGAGCGTTATAAGGGCTCAGTTTATTCGCAATACGCTAAAGCCTTGCGTGCTAATCCGGACCTAGCTGGTCGATTTATATTTAGCTTTGTAATTATGCCAGACGGTTCAATTAAAGAGTTAAAGCTTAAAAGTAGTGAGTTAGGTGACAAAACTCTTGAAGGTAAATTATTGAATAAAATACAGCAAATTAATTTCGGTAAAGAAGATACTAACCCAACTGCCGTAGAGTACACATACACCTTCTTACCTAGTTAGACGCTATTCAAAGTAGTGTTTAACAGGGTGGTTGCACGATGAAACCTTGCCCGTTTTAATCTTTCATGAGGTTAAAGCGGGTGAGGTTTTTTTGTATTATCGAACACCAGTTGATCGTTAATTGATCAATCCTAGGTCTTTTGACTGTTGTAAATCATTACATAACAAGGTTGAAATGGGACAATTTAGGAGGGCGTTTTATAGCTTTATTATTTGGTTGTAGGAGCTACTGCGGACAGTTCTCATTAAAGATTTGAACTCGGTCACGTTCTGTAACAATAGTTGGCTTTTTGTTAATAGGTACGAAGGTTTCTGTGAACGCATACCACTTTTTATGACCGGGTAGCTGCCATAATAGACTTAATAGAGTTTAGGAGTAAAAACTCATGAGTATTTTGAGTTTTATAAAAAATTACAAAGCGTTAATGGTGTTAACCAGTTTTTTACTAGTGGGTTGTGGCGAAGAGCTGCAAGGATCTAGTGATCAAAATGCTATAACGAGTGGAACACCATTTGCCTACGTTGCTAGAGATATTGGCAATGATGCGAATAAGTGGTCAATAAATTCACAAGCACCGGATACATTCAACCCGGGTGCGCGTCTATATGTCCGTGACGGTATAAGCTCTGAAGCTAATGATAGTGAAATTTTAGCTGAACTGTTTGCAGGCAATGCTTACGATGCCAAAGACCTAAATGTATCAAGCGACGGAGAATTATTAGTATTTAGTGCTCGCAACAGCGTTCAGTCGGACACTTGGAATATATATGAATACAACTTCTCTAACGGTTCTTTAAAGCGTGTTTTAGCCGACGATTCAGTTGCAAATTCTGGTAATGATACCAGCGCAACTTATACCAATGATAACTTAATTATATTTTCATCTGACCGTGGTCAAGCCAACGCGCTTTTTACCATCAATCGTGATGGTACAAATCTTCAGCAAGTTACCCAAACAACTAACAGCGATATTCAAGCCACAAGCCTGAAAGATGGTCATGTGGCTTTTGTACGATTAGGTGAAAATGCATCATCTCGCGTTGTTAATGGTAAAGAAGTATCTACCGATTCTTTTGACGTTTATCGCATGGCTCCAAATGGTGAGAACTTACAAACACTATTTGACGTTAGTAGTCTGACTTCTGATGCTAATGTGCAGTTAGACGATGTGATCCAGGGCGCTGATGGTTATATGTTAGCCATAATTAAAAATAAGCTTAACCCATTAATGGGTGGTGATATCGTTCAGTTAAGAGGCCCGAAAGCCGATAGAAATGCAGTGACTGCAAACTCAGCGATATATGAAAGTGTTCAGCCAAGACTGTTAGCAGGTGGTGGTCACTATACGAGTGAAAATGCGGCATCAACAAAAGGGTTTTATAGTGATTTTTGGCCATATCGTGACGGTACTAATCGTATGTTGGTTAGCTGGACTCAGTGTCTAAAGCAGACCGACGGGGTGTACAGAAACTGCGAAGCTAATGACAGCTTAGACGGAGTGGACCCGCGTTATGGGATCTGGGTATTAGACATAGAAAATAATACTAGAATGCCTATCTTACAAGCCCGTGAAAACCGAGTGTATACTGAGATTGCGTTATCGTTTCCGAATCTAGGTGAAACGTTGAGCTTCGATGATCCAGATCCAGTTGACCCAACAGATCCAGTTGACCCAACAGATCCAGTTGACCCAACAGATCCAACAGATCCAACAGATCCAACAGATCCAGTTGATCCAACAGATCCAACAGATCCAACAGATCCAACAGATCCAGTTGATCCAACAGATCCAGTTGATCCAACAGATCCAACAGATCCAACAGATCCAACAGACCCAACAGATCCAACAGATCCAACAGATCCAACAGATCCGACTGATCCGACTGATCCTACAGATCCGACTGATCCAATAAACAATGCGCCGACTGCTAATGCGGGTGTGGATGTTAAGAAAGCTGTGGGTGAAACAGTTCTACTTGATGGTAGTGCCAGTTCAGATCCAGACTTCGATACCCTTACTTATAGCTGGAGAGTTATCAGTTCACCAGTAGAAAGTAACATTAATATCCTAACTGACCCGACAGCAGAACAACCTACTTTGACATTAATTGAGAAAGGTTTTTATGTCATTGAACTAACGGTTAATGATGGCAATATTAACAGTGCGCCAGACACAGTTATGATAGAAGCGTTTGCAAATGAGCAGGCGTGTGTATCAGGCAAAAAGCTCTCAATTTGGGCGGCCATTGAAAGCGAAGGCAATCCAAATAAACTGATTAAAGATGCATTCTTAGGAAATATCACTTCATTCCAAGGGGTAAATACACCAGATGCTAGCTATGACTACTATAGTTATTCAGCGCACCCAACGTATGTGGAAGATGCATTTAATGATGCGCTTCCACAGCCGAAGGATAGCTCTGCTCACATCTTCTTTTACGAGTCAAAGGCAGAGCATCAAGCCCTTTCATACAGTAATAACTCTGCAATTAAAACCCGCGGGTCAATCGATGACGGCGACCTTTTCCTATACTTCTTTTTTAACAAAGATGCCGCTGGGCAAAGTGATAATAAGGTCTACTTCGAGGTATTTGCAGACAATAACCTTGATGAAGCAGGCGTCCCGGTGGACCAAGTTATTCTAGCGGATGATGGCCAGGAGTTGGTATCAGTGAGTTCAGATGAATCTGGTCAGCATTACATCGGTGATTACCAATATTGGTACAACACAGATGGTGGTGTTATTGGGCCGTTCCGTGGCGAAGAGTTTACCATCGCGGTACGCGCTACGTCGCAAAGCCCTGTAGGGGAAGATTTAACGGGAGCTAGCTTCTTTTCTCGAGAAGGGACTGAATATAACTTTTTCAAAGACCCTAAAATCACCTCATTTATAGTGACTTACAAAGAAGAGCAGTTTTGTGATGACCTAGATCCAGCAGATCCAGCAGATCCAGCAGATCCATTAGATCCAGCGGATACAACAGATACTGTTGGTGACCCAGATGGTCAGTGTCATGGTAAGGGTTATTATAAAAATCATAACCGCTTTGCTGCCAACGATGCTAAAAACTCTCCATGGCCGATCCATGAAAACACGGCCATGTGTGGTACAACTTGGTATCAAGCTATTAATCAGCCAGCGCATGGCGATGCATGGAATATTTTAGGTATGCATTTTGTCACTACAAAATTAAATGAAGCCAATCTAGGTTCAGTGCCTCAGTCTATTGCTGATAAGTTATTTCGAGCTCAGACATTATTGGCTAGCTGTTCGATAAGTGATGCAGATCGAGAATTTGCTTTAGAACTTAAAGATGACATTGAACGCTTTAACGAATCGGGCTGTGTAGCAGAGTAACCGAGCCAGATGGATCTGTTATTGCTGAATAGATAGACCCAGTTGTAATTTTAAAACATTCATTGCAAATGACTTAACGTCTTTAAACCCGCCGGCCCCTTTGCTTGCGGGTTTTTTTTCGCTTGTCGCTTCTCAGTAACCCAGTATTATATAGTCATATAGTTAGTATTTTTAAATCTACAAACAAAAGAACCTATTCATGCGCGCAGACTCTTTAATTATTCTTGATTTTGAAACCACAGGCCTATCTCCTGACATGGGTGACCGTGCTATCGAAATTGGTGCTGTTAAGCTAGAAAATGGCGAGGTAGTAGAGCGTTTCCAAGAGCTAATGAATCCAGGTCAGCGAATCAGTGGATTCATTGAAGACTACACAAGCATCACCAACAAAATGCTAGCCGATGCTGATACCTGTGAAAACGTAATGAATCGATTTGCAGACTTTATCTCTGGCAGTAACTTAATTGCTCATAATGCATCGTTTGATAAGCGTTTTTTAGACGCCGAATTGGCTCGAATACCAAGAACCTATAGTGGTGATTTTTCTTGCTCGTTATTGGTCTCTCGTCGTGTTTTTCAAGATGCTCCCAGTCATAAGCTAGGTCGTTTAGTCGAATACTCTCGTATTCCTAGTCAGGGTGGTTTTCACCGAGCGTTGTACGATTCAGAAATGACGGCCAAAGTATGGATGGCCATTCTTGAAAACATCGGAGAGCGTTACAATGCATTCGATCTTAGCTTTGAACAAATTAAAAAATTAACCAAAACACCCAAAAAGTCAGTGGATAAATTATTAGCAAGTTGGAGCCAATAAGTGACTAATATTAATGCGCAGTGCTGCAAGGAATGCATTTAATGAAAAAAATTATATTTAGTTTATTCGTTGGTTTTATCGCTGGCGGTATATTGCTTAATCAAGTGACATTTCAAAAAATCACCTCTTCACCAGTGGCGACAATGGTAGATGGAGGAAAATATTTTGGCAGCCTAAAAGATGGCAAGCTACATGGGCAGGGTGAGGTACATTGGGGTAATGGTACCCTTTACAGAGGGATGTTTTTAGAGGGCTTGTTTGACGGAGAAGGGTATTTAACCTTTGCTGACGGTGCGGCTTATACTGGCGAATTTAAACAAGGTAAAATTAGTGGCAAGGGCATATTCAACATTGATAAGGATATTGTTAAAGAGGGTATATTTGTAAATTCACTGCTACAGGGCGAGGGAAAGTACCGCGATTCATTTAGTCAGTATGTGGGAGCATTCAGTAAAGGTAAGTATCACGGCGAAGGCTTTTTACAATTAACATCGGGTGCATCTTACAGTGGGGCTTTTTACAACGGTAATTATCATGGCATAGGCATGTTTATAGATGAATCTGAAAACGAATACGTAGGACAATTTATTGATGGCTTGTTTACAGGCGAAGGAGTATTTAAGTCTGCGCAAGGTGAGATTTATCGTGGTGGATTTGAAAATTGGCGTTACCAAGGAAAAGGGAATTATACAGATGGTGAAGGGAATCAGTTCATAGGTGTGTTTATTGATGGTTCGTTTACAGGTGAAGGTGTATTCAAATCTGCGGATGGTGAAAGTTATAGTGGCGAGTTTAAAGATTGGGATTTTGAAGGTAAAGGAGAGTATAAAGACAGTGAAGGCAATCAATATATAGGTCAGTTTGTTGATGGTTCGCTTACAGGTGAAGGTGTATTTAAGTCTGCGGGTGGCCACATTTATCGTGGAGAATTTAAAAACTGGAGGCTCCATGGTAAAGGTGAATATATTGGTAGCGATGGCGAGCATTATGAAGGCGAGTTCAAGCGCTGGAAATATGATGGCATAGGCGAGTATACCAATGATAAGGGTGATACTTATATTGGAGAGTTTGAAAATGGTCTTTATCATGGTAATGGAATTATGGTTTATGCCGTTGCATTAGATGGAGTTAAAAAAGTAGACGGAAGCTGGAGTTGGGGTGATTTAATCACAGATAAAAATAGACCTGAACTATTGTCAGATAATGATTTTCATGAATTAGTTTTATACAATCAGTCACATTTGTTAGAAAAAAATTGGGCACAGCTACAAGAAAATAATACTGATAAAATAGATCTTTATTTACTGTCAATTGCAGGAGACGGCAGTCAAGGTGTATTTAGGCGTGAGTCTGATTCATTACAGAAATATTTTGATGCAGAACTGAATACTCAAGGTAAATCTATGCAGCTGGTAAATAGCCGGCTGACAGCAAATAAAATTCCGTTAGCAACAAAAACCAGTATACAGAAGTCTTTAGATGCTATATCTAAAAAAATGGATACACAGCAAGATATATTATTTTTATATCTTACAAGTCATGGCTCAAAAGAACATGAGCTATATTTAAATAATAATCGGATGAAATTTAACGATTTAAGCGCAAAAGATTTGGCTAGTTACTTAAAGTCGTCTGGAATTAAATGGAAAGTAGTAGTAGTTTCGTCATGTTATTCGGGTGGTTATATCGATCATTTAGCGGATGAGAATACGCTGATAATTACCTCTTCGGCAGCTGATCGTACATCGTTTGGTTGTGAGAGTAATAATGATTTCACCTATTTTGGCAAAGCATTTATTGAGTCTGGACTCCCTTTATCTAATAGCTTTTCAGATGCTTTTGAGTTGGCAGTAGAGCAGGTCTCAAAGCAAGAGATGGCAGATGAGTTAGAACAATCTCAACCAAAAATACATCAACCAAAAGCGATTTTAAATCATTTGAAAAAGTGGCGTAAAAGCCTAAATTAACTTTCAATCAAATAAATATATAGAGTCAATTAGCGCTGCAGTGCTTAAAATACTAACCTTTAAGAGTTTTTTAATAAAGATCCCAAGATCCTAGTTAAATCATTCAGAGTACTGCAGGCCTCAACCTTTGAGCAGTAGGGTCTATACTCGCTCATTATAGAGTCTCCACTGTCCCAGTTATAGCGACCTTCAGGGTTAAGCCAAATAACTCGCTTACTACGCTGGTACACCTCTTTCCAAACCTGAGTTTGCCCTAAGCCATTATTGTTTCGAGCATCACCCAGCATGATGACGGTAGTTTTATTATCGATATCATTGATTGCCATATCTTTAAAGTCTAACAGGGCACGACCATAATCTGTGGGCATGTTAGCCCAGTTATTCATAATTTTGGTTAACGCATCTTCTATGGTTTGTTTATCAAAACTTTCAGTGACTTCGGCCATGCTAGATGCAAAGACAAATGAACGAACTTTTGGAAGTACATCTTGCAGACTATATAAAAACATTAATAAAAATCTCGAAACTTTACTAACCGACCCGCTTACATCACAAATTACCATAACCTTAGGACGTTCAATACGAGTAGATTTCCATTTAGTGTGAAATAGAAAGCCATCGTATGCGGCATTGGCCGCTATGGTTTTTCTAACATCGAGTAATCCACGTTTTGTGACTTTGCGTCGACGACTATGCATAGTGGCTAGTTGCTTGGCTGACTTTTGTACTAATTTATTCATGTAGTGATAATACGAAAAATCGATATTAGTTAATTTTACTTTTTGCAGCGTGTTATCTCGTAACTTAGCCCCAATATTTTTGCTGTATAAAATAAATTGAGACTCAACATAATCTTTAACCTGTTGTCTTAAGTTATCTTGTTTATTTCTTAGCTCGGTGACAAGTTCGATATTTTTATTATCTGTTGATAGCTGTGCCAATTCCGAGTTAAGTGGCCCTTCACCTAATGATTGCATTATTCGATAGCTAGTAACGCCTTTCTGCGTAAACATTTGCATCTTAGATGCACCTGCTTGCTCTGCGGCGGCGGCAATGGCCACCTGAATGCTGTTTTGGTCATCATTAAGTAGTTGTTGCGCTAAAGAAGAAAGCGCATGTTGCGCTTCATTACTTGATTGAGGTGTTTCTAGAGTTTCAGTTCCTGTTTCAGTTCCTATTTCATGTTCATTTTCATTTTTTGGTAGGGCGTCACTTTTAAAATCTATTACAGAAAAAAACTGTTCAAATACAACTTCATATTTGGCTTGATCTAAGCGAGTTTTTGCCAGTGTCATGGCCAAGGCCGATTTTAATAGGGCAGGGTCATGAAAACCAATAAGCCGCGCAGCATTTAATGCATCTAGAGTTTCTGCAGGAGAAACTGGCAAACCAGAGTGTCGAAGCGCATGTATAAAATCCCCAAGCATCTTTTGCATAATTAAGGGCGGTTCATTTTGTTTATTAAGTTTCGAATCTCAGGTTCAACAATTTCGATGTCATCTTGAAATTTAAGTAATAAATTTAACGTCTTTTTGATCCAGTCATAATCTAATTCATTTACGTTAAGCAACAGTAATGCTCGTGCCCAATCTATGGTTTCACTGACAGCGGGTACTTTTTTCAAAGAAAGTTCACGCAGCTCTTTAACAAAGCCAACTAGTTGCTTTCTTAGGGCTGCATCCATATCAGGCACTTGCACCGAAATAATCTCTTGCTCAAGCCTAGGATCAGGGAACGGAATATATAAATGCAGGCAACGACGTTTTAATGCATCGCCCAATTCACGAGTGTTATTACTGGTTAGTATTACAATGGGTTTTGATTTTGCTTTAATAGTACCCAGTTCAGGGATGCTCACTTGATAATCGGATAGCAGTTCTAATAAAAAGGCCTCAAATTCTTGATCGGCCTTGTCTATCTCGTCAATAAGTAAAATAGCACCGTCTTCTTCGCGAAGGGCTTGTAATAACGGACGGGGCTCTAAAAATTGCTCAGAGTAAAAAATATCACCAAATTGATGTAAGCGATCAACAGACTGGTCCAACCCCTTTGCCCCGCGCATAACATCACCAAGCTGGTCCTTTAATAGTTGGGTATATAGCAGTTGCTTACCATATTTCCATTCATAAAGGGCTTTGGCTTCATCTAAGCCTTCATAACACTGCATTCTAATTAATGGGCTGACTAAGTATTCACTTATCTTTTTTGCTAACTCTGTTTTACCTACACCGGGTGGGCCTTCTACTAGAATAGGCTTTTGTAACTGACACGCCAAATACACCGACATAGCAATGTCGTCACTGCAAATATAGCCCAGTTTTTTAAAGCTTTTTTTGATTAACTCTGGAGACGCAATTTTTTCGCTGTGTTTAATAATCACAGGGTATTCCTATTAATGTTAAAGCCATGAAAATATCAAAGGTATTCACTGTTAAGATTGGTTAGAATGGACTTTTTAAAGCTTAAGAGGAAGGGCCGATTATGCCACCACTATTTATCATCGCTGTGTTATTTGTACTAATATTTTTCTTTTGGTTACGTATACGTGGGAAAAAAGCCGCTGCCGGAGCTATATCAGCAGGCAAAGCCTTTTTAGCTAACAATAAAAATGAACAGGGTGTAAAAACCACATCATCTGGTTTGCAATACAAGGTATTAGAGCAGGGTACGGGCAGTGAGCATCCCAGTGCAAAATCCAATGTGACGGTGCATTACCACGGTACGTTGTTAGACGGCACTGTGTTTGATAGCTCGGTAGACCGTGGTCAGTCTATTAGCTTTGGCTTGAATCAAGTTATACCTGGCTGGACAGAAGGTGTTCAGCTTATGGTTGTTGGTGAAAAAACACGTTTTTATATTCCTAGTAACCTAGCATACGGTAATCGTGCAGCGGGTGCCATTAAGCCTGGTTCTACACTGATATTTGATGTTGAATTAATTTCTTTTTAACATACTTACTGATTATATAAATATAAATCTAAATAGGGTGTGAAAGAATACTAAAATGCTTCCATTAGTTTATCACCCTAATTATTCTTGCGATTTTCCTGACGACCACCGCTTTGTAATGAGCAAGTTTGTTCGTTTATACGATTATTTATGTATACAAAATATCGTTGCAAGCGATCACTCCAATGTGTTTAAGCCCACCCAGGCTTCCGTGCAAGATTTATCCATAGTTCACAGCTTAACTTATTTAGAAAAGCTGTGTGGCAATCAGGTGGATAAAAGAGAATGGCGACGGATTGGTTTACCTTGGAGCCAAGGGTTAGTTGATAGAACTCTGACGGCCCCTAATGGAACTTTGCTGACAGCTCGTCTTGCGCTTAAGCACGGTATGGCTTGCCACCTAGCCGGTGGCACCCATCATGCGCATGCTGATTTTGGTTCGGGATTTTGTATGATCAACGATTTAGCTTATACCGCCAAAACATTATTGCAGACTAATGAGGTTGAGCGGGTTTTAGTGTTTGATCTAGACGTTCACCAAGGTGATGGAACAGCTGCAATTTTAGCCCATGAGCCAAATGCATTTACTTGCTCTATTCATTGTGAAAAAAACTTTCCTTTCAGAAAATTTAAAAGCGATTTAGATATTGGGCTTGAAAATAATCTGCAAGATACCGAATATTTAGCAATCGTTGCCAATACACTGAATAAATTACTAGATGAGCAAACCCCCGATCTGGTTTTATATGATGCGGGAGTAGATATTTGGCAAGGTGATGAATTAGGCCACTTAAATATAAGTTGGCAAGGCATGTTAGACAGAGATGAGTTGGTATTAAAAACATGCTTGTCTCGCCATATACCCGTGGCAACTGTAATTGGTGGCGGTTACGACAAAGATCATGACCGACTTGCCCGTCGCCACGCCATTATTGTTGAAATGGCTTCACACCTATATCATCAATATTTGTAAGGCATTGCCTATTTTTTTGCCATTTTCAATTTGCTACTATTCATTGGTATCGTGCTAGACTCGAAGTCAACAATCAAACGTTAAATGGGAGAAACAGCATGACAATAGGTAAGCAGCTTTTTACAAAAATCACCTCAGACGGTCATTTAGACGTATCCATTAAAGACGTAGAAGTGCCCACACCAAAAGCTCATGAAGTAGTGGTGCGCATGGAAGCATCACCTATTAACCCGTCAGATATGTGGCCAATGTTTGGTCCTGCAAACCTAGCAAAAGCCAGTTTGAATGAAACTAAAACCACATTAAGTGCCCCTGTGCATGAAAGTATGTTGCCGCGCATTAAGTCGCGACTAGATCAGGTTTTACCTATTGGTAACGAAGGTGCAGGTACAGTTATAAGCGCTGGTGATAGTGAAGCGGCACAAGCATTAATAGGTAAAACCGTAGCGGTAATTCCGGGTGCGGCCTATGCTGAATATTGCTGTGTGCCAGCGCAGGCTTGTATTGTGCATCACGATGATACAACCGCTAAAGATGCAGCTTCATCATTTGTAAACCCGTTAACCGCATTAGGCATGGTAGAAACCATGAGAATGGAAGGTCATAGCGCTTTGGTGCATACCGCAGCTGCGTCTAGCTTGGGACAAATGTTAAATAAAATTTGTATCGCGCAGAATGTTTCTTTAGTTAATATTGTAAGAAGCCAGGCGCAAGCCGATATTTTAAAGAAAATTGGTGCTAACTATATTTGTGATTCTTCATCTAGTGACTTTAAACAGCAGTTATTTAAAGCGATTGACGAAACAGGCGCCACATTAGCCTTTGATGCCATTGGTGGTGGTGATCTGGTGAGTGATATTTTAACAGCCATGGAAATGTCAGGCAGTAAAGATGCTGTGGGTTTTAATACTTATGGTTCAGAGTCAAACAAGCAGGTTTATATTTACGGTGGATTAGATTTCTCACCTTCAATATTAAACCGTGCTTACGGCATGACTTGGGGGATTGGCGGTTGGTTACTAATGCGCTTTTTATCTAAGATAACGCCACAGCGTGTGGGTGAACTACAGAAACAAGTAGCCGACGAAATTAAAACAACATTTGCATGTGAATTTACTCAAGAATTAAGTTTTGAAGAAGCCCTTACACCAGAAATAATTGCGCTTTATTATGCTAAAAAAACGGGTGAGAAATACCTGATTAATCCTAGCAAGTAATAATTTTTAAGCTTAATCCTACCTTATATTGAACATTGTATAATTAACTATTATACGATGTTCAATACCTCTAACTAATCGACTTTTATAATCGAGTAAGCTTCATTAATTAATATTAGTTATTTAGTATTTATTTATATGTAACTGGTTAGTTTTATTAAAACATGCAAGATAATTATCTTAGGTAAGTTTACTCGGGCAGTATTGAAGGTCTTACGCTATTAACAACAAAAGGATTTGTTATGTTTAATATTTCGTTTTTATATGAAAAAAAGAAAGGATCTGTCTTCAATGAAGACTATTTTATAAATGTCCATATTCCAATGGCGTTAAAACTATTGTCAAACAAAAGAGGATTCAAAGGAATATCAGTAGAAGTAGGTTTGGATATAAAAGAGCCTAATTTAGCCTCTCCTTTTTTAGCGTCCCCTTTTATTGCTATATGCCAATACTATTACGACACAATAGAAAATTTTATGAATGAATATAGCTATCATGAAAATAAAATTTCTGATGATTTAGTTAATTATTCTGATATTAAGCCGATTATTCAAATTAGCCAGATTAAGATAATTAAGGTCTAGATCTTTCTGTATCTAATAATTTTGCAGCTGAAAACCTAAAGTAAGCTCTGCTGTGGCTGCAATAGTACTACCGAATCACCAACTTGAATTTTACCACCTTTTATTATTTTACAGCACAGGCCGCCATGTCCCATCATGGCGGCTACGCCACCTTTTCCAAGGGCACCTTCCATGCGTGAGCATGGGTGGCATAATGCACCTGCTTCAAATAATGCCTCACCAATTTGAAATGTCTGATATCTAAGAGCTGTCAAATTTACGTTTTTGATCATAAGATTACGTCGCAAAGTAGCTGGATAAACAGTTTTACCACCCAAATAATGGCTAATTTGCTGTAGGTATTCTTCACTAATTATAGTCACTTGCCGGCCAGACCCAAACGTCTTCTCCATGCGGTGATCACCTTCTAGCCCCATACCTTCAACAGCAATCGTGCTATTAACCGAAACCATGTTGACTTTGCGCTCAGGTCGCAGGCCAATCCAGGTTAACTCTCCTGGAGGCAACGACTTAATGTAACGTGCGAATATCTTTTGCTGGCTGTTCATTGTATCAAGCTACACATTTTAATAGATCGTCTAATCATGACATATCGACATAAAAATTGAATCGCCATCAACAAATTTAAGCATGATTTTTACTAGGCAAGAGGTTAAGCTAGGGTCATATATTATTATTTTCATTAGATCTCACAGAGAAGCTATGTTTGCCTTAGAAAGCCTTATTCTACCTGCCTTAATAACAGTTGCCTTCGCTTCAGCTTTATTGGTTTTACAGCGCATGTCTAAGCGTCATTCAGACATGCTGTTAGGCCAAGCCAATGAACAAAAGCTAGAACTACAACAGCAATTGCATGCAAAAACCCAAGATCTATCGAATGCCTTAATTGAAATGGCCGCCTTACAAACTAAGGCTTCTGACACCAATACTGCGAAAGCCTTGGCCGAGGCATCTGACGCTACGACAAAACAACAGTTGCTTAGTTTACAAAGCCTGTTAACCACTAGCGAACAAAAGCTAGACACCAGTAGAGCAGAACTAAGCTTAGTTCAGGGTCAGCTTAAGCACACTCAGGCCACTTTGCTAGAGCGCGAACTTGATGCGCAAAAGTTGATCAAAAAAGAGTCTCAAATCGACCAGCTTAACTTACAAGTAGCCGAGTTAAATACTCAGTTAAACCAAGAAAAGGTAGAGCGACAAAAGGACCAAGAGAATCTTGATGAGAAATTGCAGTTATTACAAACTAATAAGGCTCAATTAAGCCAAGAATTTGAAAATCTCTCAAATAAAATATTTGAAGAAAAAAACAAGCAATTTAAACTTAGCAGTCAAGAAGGGCTTACCAGTCTACTTATGCCATTTAAGGATCAGCTTGAAGGTTTGCGTAAAAAAGTTGACGACGTTTATGTGGCTGAAAGTAAAGACCGTTCGGCATTAAAAGAACAAATTACAAGCTTACATGACCTTAATAAGCAAATAACAGAAGAGGCCGCTTCGTTAGCTCGCGCCTTAAGAGGCGAAAAGAAAACTCAAGGAAACTGGGGCGAGTTAGTTTTAGAAACTGTATTAGAAAAATCTGGTCTACGTCAAGGCGCCGAATACGTTCGTGAAAAAAGTATTACCGATGAAATTGGTGAGCGTTTCCGTCCAGATGTAATTATTAACTTGCCCGAAGAAAAACACATAGTGGTAGATGCCAAGGTATCTTTAAATGCATATACCGATTATGTAAATGCAGAAAGTGAAGTCGATCGAGTTAAATTTTTAAAGCAACACATAGATGCGGTTCGTATGCACATTAAATCGCTGTCAGAAAAATCGTATTCTAAGTTACCAGGTATTAATAGTCCTGATTTTGTATTTATGTTTATGCCAATTGAACCTGCGTTTATGGTGGCATTTGAACATGATGATCAATTATTTAACGATGCCTTTGAAAAACGTATTGTGGTGGTCACCCCAACTACTTTATTAGCGAGTTTACGCACTGTTTCTAGCTTATGGTCTATTGAGCGACAAAATAAAAACGCTAAACAGTTAGCCGAACAGGCCGGTAAGGTGCACGCCAAACTTGTTAGTTTTGTTGAAGATATGGAAAAAATAGGTAAGCAGCTTGGTACTGTTCAGGGCACTTACGACAATGCTTGGAATAAATTAAAAGAAGGTCGTGGTAATTTAATTAGCCAAGCTCATAAGTTTAAAGACCTTGGAGTTCGGGTTAAAAAAGAAATTCCTCAACAGGTTCTTGATACCGCAGAATTAGAGTTTGCAGAAGAAGCTGAAACAGATGTTATAGCCGATACTGATAAATAAGAGATTTATATGGCCAGTCATTTAACTGAAAAAGAAAGTAATTCTGCGGTAGATCACAAGCGCTTTGCATTTATTGAATTAATGATGATATGGGAAGGCTCAATTAGTGCCAGTCATATTAGCCAGCAGTTTGACTTGGGCATTAAACTAGCTGCCCATGTTATTCAAAAATATAAAAACCTATATTCAGAGAACATAGAATACAACGCCGCTACAGAATCTTATATAGCGGCGAAAACTATGATCGCTCAGTTTACTGGTGGTAGTTTACAAGAATACGTACAGTTAATTGCAAATGACGAAACTGTCACGCAACTAGCCATGCCTACACGTAATATAAACTCAAATTTAGTTAGGCCTATTTTACAAGCCATACGAGAGCAAAGGCGACTTAGTATTGCCTATGCATCGGTTAGCCATCCTGAGTTTAAAGCTCGTGTTATACAGCCTCATAATATTGTATACGATGGACTCCGCTGGCATGTACGTGCTTATTGTGAAAAAAATCAGGGGTACCGAGACTTCGTATTAAGTCGGTTTAACGCAGACACCCCTAGCGAGTTGTTAGGCGCGGCTGATCACTACGATTTAGAAGATGAGCTTTGGCAAACCATTCTAAATTTAGAAATTATTCCCGACCCAAGACTAGATGAAAATCGAAGTCGTATTATAGCGTTAGATTATGATATGAAGCCCAATACTAAAAATAGATTCGTAAAAACCATGCAGGTTCGAGCCGCGTTGTTAATGTATCTAATAAATCGCTTAGGGTTAGATCAGTATCATAATAAAGCCGAAGCCCAGCAAATTATTTTATCACCTGAATGCCAGCAACTACTAAAGCCCTATTTACCAAGTTAACTAGCTGGCCTGATTATTTAATGGTTGTGAATAATAGTTTTAATTTTCAATAATATATTTAATAAAAGACATATAAACAAAAATAAAAGTGACCACTTATGATTTGTAATTATTTACCTCAGTTTTATCAGCTCTCAAAGCAACTAGCGCTAGTATGTTTGCTTACACCCTTTATCTTGCCTATGGCTAATGCTCAAAATGTAATCTTGATTATTGGCGACGGTATGGACGATCAGCAAATAACAGCAGCCCGAAACTATCTACACGGGGCTCAAGGCAGAACCATTTTAGACACAATGCCAATTCGCTCTGCTGTGCAAGTTTTAACCGTTGATAACGAAGATCCTACAGAAAATATTTACGTGGCGGATAGTGCAAATAGTGCAACTGCTTTAGCCACTGGTGTTACAACCAGTATTGGGCGTATTGCAACAAGCGCAAAAACCGATAAAGATTTAACGACTATTATCGAGCTTGCCGAAGACCAAGGTTTTAAAACAGGACTGGTGACAACCGCATCAATTACTGATGCTACTCCAGCCGCATTTGCCGCTCACGTTAGTATGCGAGGCTGCGAAAGCCCTGAGTTTATGCTTCAGTATGAGGCCGGCGGTGACTTTATTGTTGATTGTGAGCAAGACCTCCAAGCAAATGGTGGCCTTGGCAGTATAAGTGAGCAATTGCTTATGAGTAATGTAGATGTGTTGTTAGGTGGCGGTTTAAAAATGTTTACACCGCTAGCCGAAGGCACTGAAAAAACGCTATTACAGCTAGCCAAAGAGCATAACTACCATGTGATTAACAACTTAGAGCAAGCCAATGATGTAAAGCCACTTGAAAAAATTCTGGGGTTATTTGCTAACAAACATTTAGCAGTTCGTATGCAGGGAACGGATGGCCGAATTGCCGAGCAGCCAGAGTTTAGTTTTCTAAATTACTTTCATAAGTATTTAGGCACTGTCACTTTACCTGACGAAATGAGCTGTGAAGTTAATCCAGTATTTGCCGCTGAAAATACTCCCAGCCTTAAAGATATGTCTAAACTAGCGCTTGATCATTTAAAAAATGATAAAGGATTTTTCTTAATGATTGAAAGTGCCAGTATCGATAAGCAGTCTCACAAACGTAATCCTTGTGGTTCTATTGGTGAAGTTGAGCAATTATTTGAGGCGGTACAAGTGGCTTTAGACTTTGCAAAAATAAATAAAAATACTTTAATATTAATCACGGCAGACCATGGTCAGGCGGCACAAATAATTCCTAACGGTAGTATGTTTAGCGCGTATGGCGTGCCTATAGCGACCCCTGGCGCTATTGCGCGTATTAAGACTCCTGAAGGTGGTACTATGGGAATTAATTATGCAACTAACGAGTCTAGCTACGAAGAGCACACCGGTGTAAATGTACCATTATTTGCCAATAAGAATGTACAAGACAAAGATGGTAATAACCTAATATCAAGTTTGGTTCAGCAGCGAGATATATTTACTATTACTAAGACTTATTTAGGTTTGTAAGGATAATTATTTAGATAAGTAAAAAACTGGTTGCCTTAAAAAGTTTCTATCTGGCTAATGCAACCGCTTTAATTTGTGCAAATACATTTTGATTAATCTTTAAATTTAATCGTTTAGCTGAATAGCTAGAGATGCGGCTTAATAATAATTGTCCATCTACCTCTAACTGTATTAAGCAGTGAGCGCTTTGTTCATAGTGAATGTTAACTATTCTGCCATTCAGGATATTTAAAATACTACTGTCCATAGCATGGCTCAAGCTAATACTAACGTCTTTTGCATGAACGTGTAATCTTACTGAATCTAATTTATTGGTAATGGGTTGAGTTAGATAAACACATTGCTCACTTAACATTACTTTGTTTAAACCATCTTGCTGGTAGCCTTCGTGTTTAATTTTCCCAACTAATAAGCTACTAGCATCAGGATGCTGATTAAATGGATTATTAATGTCAGATAGTATCTCTATTAGAGTAGCGATTTTATTAATAGTACTTACACCATTATTTTTATCTAACAAAATTACATTGTCGGCAAGTTGCATTACTTCATCAATACTATGGGTTACATATAAAATAGGCAGATTCCAAGACTGAGAAATAATTTGTATAAACGGCAATATTTCAGCTTTGCTTTTCCAATCTAAAGAAGCCAGTGGCTCGTCCATTAATAATAATTGGGGCTTAGATAACAAACTTCGAGCTATAGACACTCGTTGTTTTTCTCCACCACTTAAATCGTCGATTCTATGAGCTAATAAATGTTTGATGTTTAATTGCTGTATACATAAATCAAAATCCTGCTGATTTGCATTGGATCTTTCAAATGCAAACATTAGATTTTGATTAACATTAAGATGAGTAAATAACTGGCTATCTTGAAATACCATAGCTACATTACGTTTATAAGTTGCTAGATTAATATTTTGGCTTGGGTCTGACCAGTAGGTATCATTAAATTTTACCGCACCGATAATATTTTCTAACCCTGCAATACTTCTTAGTAAATGACTTTTACCACAACCACTTGGTCCAAATAAAACATGAATACCAGCAGAGTCCCAAATAATATCATGGTCAATATTCAGTAAGAAATTGTCTTTAGTCAGTTTAAAATTTAATGATAGCTTCATAATAATTGGCTGCCTTGAGATTGACCGCCAACACCTTGCCTATTACGATACACCAGCGTTAATAAAATAAATGATAAGCCAAGTAAAATACCAGATAGTAAATGGGCATTGCCATAATCCATAGTTTCTACATGCTCAAAGATAGCAATAGAAACCACCTGTGTTTCGTTAGGTATATTACCGCCAATCATTAATACCACACCAAATTCTCCAAGCGTATGGGCAAAGCCCAGTGTTGCGGCCGTTATATAGGCTGGCTTAGTCAGTGGTAAAATAATATGCCTGAAGCTATCTATAAATGAAGCGCGTAATGTTGAAGCTACTTGAATTGGGCGCAGTCCAATTAAAGTAAAGCCATTTTGTAATGGCTGAACCACAAACGGTAGGCTATAAATTACCGACCCTATCACTAGTCCAGTAAAACTGAATGCCAGTGTGCGTTCGCCCCATAAACCCGCAACCCAACCACCTGGGCCATCAGGTCCAAGTGCAATTAATAAATAAAAGCCTAATACAGTTGGCGGAAGCACCAGCGGAAGGGCGATAACGGCCTCTACAATGGCTTTGCCTTTAAATTTTTTATGAGCTAAGCCCCAAGCAATAGGTGTAGATATAATCAGCAAAATAAAGGTGCTAATAAAGGCAAGTTTTAATGTAAGTAAAAGAGCATCCATGGAATGTAATGTATCAACTATTAGTTAGGGGTGTCATAACCGTTATTTTTAATAATCATAAGGGCTTCGGAACTAGCTATAAAAGTAACAAAGGCTTTAGCCGCCGGCGACTCTTTTATTAATATCCCCCATTGTTCAATGGGTTTATGCCACTGGCGAGAAATAGCAATAATACCTTTAATCGAATTTTTATCCATATTACTTTTTAGGGCTAAATCACTTAATTGTGATTTGGCTATAAAAGCAGCATCTACACTTTTACTGGTAAAAAACTGATGGGTTTGAGCAATGTTTTGGCCGGTAATCGTTTTATTTTTTATGGTGCCTAATAAATCAAGTGTGGTTAAAGCTTCGATAGTGGCACGACCATAGGGTGCCAGCTTTTGATTGGCGATAGCGACTTTATTGGCGGACTCTAACACTTGTCTAATTATGTCTTTTTCTAGTTTAGTATAGGTTGCTTGTGGATTTTTTATAGGGCGTGTAAAGCTTGGTATTTGACTAATGGGGTTATGGCTCAATAAAAGCAATGATCCTTGTGCATATTGAAACAGATTGCCGGCAGGTAAATTGAGTTCACTTTGTAATGATTGTGGATGCTGCTTGTTTGCAGATAAAAATACAGAAAAAGGTGCGGCATTTAAAATTTGATGACTAAGCTGGCCTGTACTGGCCGTTATAATATTAATTGAATAAGGTGTGTTTTTTTCGAAGAGGATTTCTAACTGTTTGGCGGTACTTAAAAAATTACTGGCAACCGCGATGTTGATTGTTTGTTCTTTAACCGTGCGGGCATCAATAAAATCTCCATGGCTTTGATTAGACAGGGCGGTGACAACCAGTAATATGCAAAAGCATCGCGCTAACATTTTTAGAATCATTAGTATTTTCCCTTTTAACTATTTTTCTTTCTAACTATTTTTGTTGGTTTTTATCCCATTTTTCCATAGCCGTTTTATCCTTTTCTAATGCTGTCACCCATACATCGCCTTGTTTAGTGGTTTCTTTTTTCCAAAAAGGAGCTTGGTTTTTTAAGTAATCCATAATAAATCGGCACGCATCAAAACTAGCTTCGCGGTGTTTACCACTTACCGCCACATACACAATTTGATCAGATAAATATAATTGCCCTATACGATGAATAACGCGTACGCGGTTAATGGGCCAGCGTGCTTTAGCGGTATCTACAATACTTTGTAATGCTTTTTCAGTCATGCCCGGGTAATGCTCTAAAAACAACCCCGTTACGTCATTACCTTGGTTAAAATCTCTGACCAGTCCAGTGAAAAAAACAATGGCACCGTCTTGCTGATTACCTTCGCGCATAAGTTGATATTCATTGGCAATATCAAAGTCTGCTTGCTGAACCCCCACGTAATCTAGCGGATTGTTAGTATTGTTTAAGTTTTTATTCACAGTGGATTCATTCAAAGTAGTTAGCCTCCGGTTACAGGAGGGAAGAACGCCACTTCATCTCCAGTATTAACCATGTGATCAGTGGTAACCATGGTTTGATTCACGGCGGCAAGCAAAGTACGGCCTTCTATAAAACCAGACCAGCTAGGGTGCGAAGCAACAATATTGGCTTGAATCGCTGCGATTGAGCAAGGAGTTTCAATGACTAGATCAACCTTGTCGGATTGCAGCTGTTCGCGCAGTTGCGCAAAAAATATAACAGTGATCATAATTTAATAGCATCCGCTTTAAAGTCGCCTGACTTACCACCTTGTTTTTCTAGCACACGTACGCCAGAAATAACCATCGCTTTATCTACCGCTTTACACATATCAAATAATGTAAGTGCGGTAACAGATGCAGCTGTTAGTGCTTCCATTTCAACACCGGTTTGCCCTGCAAGTTTGCACATGGTTTCTATGCGAACCCGGTTTTGATCAGGCTGAGGGTCAAATTCTACCGAAACCTTAGTCAGCATTAACGGATGGCAAAGCGGAATTAACTGGCTAGTTTGCTTAGCCGCTTGTATTCCCGCAATGCGCGCCACAGCAAACACATCACCTTTATGATGATTACCTTTGATTATCATGCTTAAAGTCTCTGGCGTCATGTTTATATAGGCTTCGGCACGTGCAATTCTAGTAGTGATTTTTTTTTCGCTAACATCAACCATGTTAGCTTCGCCATTGGCATTAATGTGAGTAAAACTCATGAGTTAATCCCTTGTGGTACAGTTTTCAATTTCAGTTTTTTTCAGTTGAGCCACAAAGTTACACGGCCCTTGGCGATTATCTAATTGAGGTTGAATAATTTCATCCCAAGCCGTCTTACACGCGTTAGTAGAGCCCGGCATACAAAAAATAATAACGCCATTTGCCAGACCAGCAACAGCACGACTTTGAATGGTGCTGGTGCCAATCTGATCAAAGCTAATATGGCGAAATAATTCACCAAACCCTAATACGGTTTTATCAAACAAGGGTATTATGGCTTCAGGGGTACTGTCTCGCCCGGTAAAGCCGGTGCCTCCAGTAACCAAGATGCCTTGAATATTTTCATCGGCAACCCAAGTGCTAATAGCAGCACGGATTTTGTATATGTCGTCAATGACAATTTTTTTATCGGCTAAGTTATGGCCTTGGCCTTGTAAGCGCTCGACCAATAAATGACCACTAGTATCAGTTGTTTCGTTACGGGAGTCTGAAACAGTCAGCACAGCTAGGTTTAACGGTTCAAATATAGCATTTTTATGTTTAGACATTATGACCTCAATTAAATCGAAGAAACCCATTAAGGCGTAAATTAACCATAATGCTCTTGAATAGGCTTCAATTAAACTAAATTTATTCTACCTGATCGGTAAGCAGTAAAGTAGCCTGAAAAGTAGTTGGTTGGGGCTAACTATTTACTCACGGTTAAATTTCAGATTAACAAGCGTGGCTGTATGCTGCTTACCTATAAACTGTGCGTGTATATCGTGTTTAAATTGAGTTAGTCTATAGCCATATTAATTCCTACTTTCAAGATAAAGAGCCAGTTATGCCCACTGCACTTATGATAGCTGCTGCTAAAACTGAAGATCAGAAAGGGCAGTTAAGCGATATTTTATTGTTAGAGCAGCAATTGAATGAGCTGGCTATTGAAACAGTGCAGCTAGTGATAGAGCCGCTAAGTGCCGATTGGTTTGCTGCCGAACGTCCTGGTTTTTTTCGCAGTGGGTGTGGTCCCATAGAGGCATTAGCCGAGGCCAAGCGATTAATTGAATCAGGCGCACAGGCGGTAGTAATAAGTGGGTACGACCATTTAAAAACAGGATACCAACGAGAGATTCGCTTACAAAAAATGTTGGTATATGGCGAAGACTATCCTTTAACACAAGCTTACACCGACTTGGCAAAAGCGTTTTGCAGGCACCATAATATCAATCAAGAACAGTTTAAATCACTGTCGTCTGCATTATTTGAAAACTACAAAGCTAGCTACCAGCAATCTTTGGGCGATAACTTTGAAACCGGCTTGTTGCCAGCTGCTCGGTGGTACGAGTTTATAACCGATTTATTTAGAGGGGTCGATTGTGCAAACCCTTTAATAGATTTTTCAGGTAGAGTACTAATTACCAACTCAGAAACTGCTGATAAGTTGTCTGTAGGCAAAGGCCTAAGGCTTGAAATTAAAGCGGTCGGATTAAGTCGATTATCTGGCGATGGCCCAAATTACATTGATGAGATTTCTACTTACCAGCATCTCGAAAAAGCTTACAAACAAGCCTGTAGTGAATCAGGAATCGACTTTGCAAGGCGCTTTTATCAAGGCGATGCTTTAATGGAAGTTTATACCTGCTATCCGGTTGTGCCCATGGCGTTTTTAATGGCCAGTGGTTTAGTCGATTCGCTAAGTGAGATTACTGATTTTTTGCAGCGCCATAAAATAACAGTAACCGGCGGAATGAACTTGGCTAGAGGTGCTTGGAATAATCCAGCATTAAACGGATTAATATCTGTGTATCAGCGTTTATGTATCAGCCCTGAAGCTCAACCCTCGGTGGCTTCAGACAATAAAGCAACACTGGGACTGGTACATGGTAACGGTGGTTTAGGATATAGGCAGGGTGTTGCTATTTTACAGGCGCTCAGGTCTTGATCCATATTTAGTGGTTAGGCGTATATAAATATGTCGATTATTAGAATTTTTTTACTCATTTGACGAAAATGGATTTTATATGAACACTACATGTTTAAACATCAGGCTTATTCTCATAGTCATAGCTTTACTTTGTGTTCAGGGTTGTTCATCAAAGTTTGCTTATAACAATGCCGATTGGTTAGCAAACTGGTATATAGACGATTACCTAGATTTATCTGCAGATCAAAACCGTATTCTTGAAAAAGAACTTGAGTCAGTTTTAGTATGGCATCGCCAAACTCAATTACCACAATACAAGCTGTCACTTTTAAACATATCCAATGACCTTAACAATTTACCAATATCTGAGACAGCTTGGCGCCAACATTTTAATCGGATAACAGGATTTTGGCATACAGCGCGAAATGAGCTAAGTCTACGCTCGTCAAAACTGGCACCTTTATTAAATCAAGCGCAAGTAGATTATCTATTTAAAAAGCTACATGAAAAAAATCTGTCAAAATTAGAAGACTTCAATGATCAAACTATTGAAGAGTACAGAGACCAACGCTACGAAAAATTGTCTGACACTGTAAAAGATTACTTGGGTACATTAACAAAAGAGCAGCAAGAATATGTTTTAGAGTTTACTCAAAATGCAATAGTAACTGAGCAAGAATGGTTTGATAGTAAGTTGAGCTTACAGACAGCTATGAAAGAAGCGTTTAAACTGAATCAATCGGCTGACCTCAGTAAGCAATTATTTTTATTAATGAGCAATCCAGACCAATTTAAACCGAAAAGTTTAATAGATGTTTACGATAATAACCGCCAATTACTTATCACTATGTTACATAAACTCAGTGCCAGCTTAACCTCGAGTCAAGTTGAACACTTTCAGAAATCGATAAATGACTTGGTAGAAAATTTAGATGATTTAATCTCAGAAAATGAAAATTAATGACAATATATAGCATCAATGGTTACTAGCTTAATGCTCATTGTATTTGGATATATAAACCATAACCGTTAAAGTAGTCATTACTTAAAACTTATTACAATATTCACTATAACTCACTAATGATAAAAATTATGGTAGACAGCTGCAGCACTCCAGATTTAACCCCTTTAGATTCGGCTTTAGAGCACTTATTAGCGCAATTAAATGTCACCGATAAAATTCAACAGACAGCTCTTCAACAAGCGTGCGGTCTAGTTTTAGCTAAAGATGTGATTAGTGCGTTAAATATTCCACCAGCCGATAATAGTGCAATGGACGGCTATGCGGTAAAGGCAGAAGATGCAATAAAAGGTGCCACATTAACTCAGGTGGCTAAAGTTTTTGCCGGTCATCCCTATAACGGCGAAATTAACACGGGTGAGTGCGCACGCATAATGACTGGCGGACAAATGCCCAAAGGTTGCGATGCCGTAGTAATGCAAGAAAATACCACCGCGTCAGAACAGCATATCTTAATTAATCAAACTGCTCAGCTTAAAAATCATATTCGCAATGCGGGTGAAGACATAGCAATAGGAGAAACGGTTCTAACGGCAGGTAAGCGATTATCACCTGCCGATATTGGTTTATTGGCAAGTTTAGGTTGCAGCGAAGTCACGGTATACAAGCCATTGACGGTGGCTATTATGAGCACTGGCGATGAGTTAAAACACCCAGGAGAAGACCTTCAACCTGGACAATTTTATGAAAGTAATGCTTACACTATAAGCGCTGTACTGCAAAAATTTGGTGTTACCCTAATTAATTATGGAATAATACCAGACGATTTAGCTGCATTACGTAATGTCTTTTTAGAAGCTGATAAAGAAGCCGACGTAGTCATAACTTCGGGTGGTGTATCAGTGGGCGAAGCCGACTACACCAAAACGATATTGGATGAATTAGGTCGAGTTGATTTTTGGAAGTTGGCTATTAAGCCGGGCAAGCCATTTGCCTTTGGGTATTTACCTAATAGTTATTTTATTGGTTTACCAGGTAACCCAGTTAGTGCGTTAGTTACCTTGCATCAACTTGCTATACCCATGTTAAGAAAACTATCTGGCGAGCAACACAAACATCCATTAAGACTGCCCGCTACAGTAATAAGTACCATTAGAAAAAGCCCAGGCCGTACTGACTTTCAACGGGGTATATATTCTATATCTGAAGATGGCCGTGTAATAGTTGAAAATACAGGCGCACAAGGCTCCGGAATTTTAACCTCTATGAGCAAAGCCAATTGTTATATTATTTTAGAACAAACTCGTGGTACTGTAGAAAAGGGTGAAACGGTAACCATAGAACCTTTTGACTCTCTTATGTGTTAATTTTAAAATTTTTATAAGGATGTAAATATGCGGGTAATCACCTTATTGTTATTATCGTACTTTTTAGTAGCCTGCTCGAGTAACTTGAGCAAAGGTAATAACATGATGGACGCCGAGCAGTTTGATGAAGCGGTTCGCTATTATGAAAAGGCCATTCAAGATGATCCCGGCGATACCGAAGTAGCCACCAAGCTTTATGAAGCCAGAACACGTATGGTGATGGCCAATTTAATTAAAGTACGCCTGCAGCGTCAATCAAACCAGCACCGTGCAGCCGCCCTGGTCTTGAATAAAAGCTTACACAATATAAAGCGCTGGAAAATTATTGCAGACAGCGGTGTAAAAGCTACTATAGAAGACGAAGTATATGAAGGTGGTATTTGGTTAAACAACGAATTATCAAGCATTGCTAAACGTGAAGACCACAACACTTTTTTCTACACCCTTAAACAATTCAATTACATACTAGACGCTGGTGGCGCAGACAAGACCATCAGTGTACATAAACCAAAATTGTTGAAACAAGGGCAAGCACAATGCCGTGATATGAAACAAGATCTTACCAAGCAAAGTTATTATCTGCACGACGTTTGGATCACATATTGTGGTGTGTTTGCGGTCAAGGGGAATTATATACTGGCAAAAGATAGCAGCCGTTATAAGCATCCCAAGGTTTCATATAATCGTTTAAAAATATCTAAGGCAGCAGGTATTTCAGGTAAGCAGGTCGCGTATCACATTGAACGCAATATCAAAAACCATCCTTGGTTTAGTTCTCATGCTTCGTCAGTTATGGCGCTAGCCATGAGTGGTCGCATTAATTACGCTACATCTTCTCAGCCTAAAACATTTACCCGTAAATTTATGGCGTACGATGAAACGTTAGAATTAGTAAAAGATCCTAAAAATCCTAAAAAAATAATACGTAAATTAGTTCACCGTAAAAAAGTGCCAAAGTCGGTTTCTTTTTCAGGAAAAGAATATACTGAAGTGTCCTCTCATGACGTCTCTGTAAAAGCGGGATTATCGCAAGGGCATAAAGTACAAGCTAATCACCAGTCGTCTAAACAAAAAGAATTGATACCAGCTCACAACACTTACTTTAAAGAGCAGGGTATATCCCCGTTAAGAGCCAAGTTTAAAAATAAACAAAACTGGAAAAACAGCATTTCAAATGGCTTGGTTAAAGAAATTAAGCAAGACTTAGATAAGGCATGGGTAGATCAATTTTGCAGCGATCAAAATATTGATACACGACTTTCTAAAAATGAATATGCGGTTCGCTGTTCGGTTTATAAGCCGGATCATGGATTAGTAAACGCATGGACACAAAGTGAGTTTTCACTTTCGTTGACTCAGCTTAACGTCATGTTAGGAAAAACTAACTAACTCATCAATCTTGGTGTAGTGGTCAAGTAAATCTGACCAAAGTTCAAGAGGCTCTCGAGTAGCTCCTTTTCAATAATTTAATTTATCGAGAAATTTACCGATACACTCATAGTAATTCATTTGTACCAATCTCTAAACCTAGTCCTCACAGACTAGGTTTTTTTATATCCGTAATAAAACCCACACCAGCAACGGCAAGCAGCAGGTAACCCAATGGGAATACGATAAACTAAACCGTATTGCCAAACTCACCTACCCAGCAGGGGATGAATACAGCTACCAATACGATCCGGCGGGTAATCTTGCGTACCAGCTTTTGCCCAATAGCCCACAAATCGATTTTGTATACGACGACATAAACCGTTTAACAAAACGCAGCGACAGCAGTGGCACCATTGACTATGTCTATGATAAAAACGGTAATCTCACCGTTCAAACTCAAGCAAACTTAAGCGCCGATGGTTCAGGCACCGAAACCTTTGCCTACGATCAATTCGATCGCATGACCAGCAAGCAAGACATATACGGCAATGTAAGTACCTATGGGTATCACAATAACGGCAACCAAACATGCTTAGATGATCAAGTACTCTGCTCTGACACCTTGATCAAATCTTTAATAGAATCAAAATTCACTTAGCTAACATTCTGCTAGGCAGTCATTAATCTTAGATTAATGTATTAAGCCCGATAATAATCATATAGCTCGGTAAATAACGCGGTGGCCGCGCCTTGTCCTAATGAGCTAGCAGCGTCGTCTTGTGGTCCTTCAATCAAGTCAGTCCGCGGGTTTTGACCTGTATATTTTAGCGCACTTTCAATATTTTCTACTGGGCTATGAAAACCGATGGCCACAAGCATGGCGGTGGCGCCAGCGAGACGAGCACCTTTTGCTTCACCTATGTCGACATCATGAAAGGCACGTTCTTGACCACCTTGTTGAACTGTTTGATCATGGGCTTGCGTATAAGGTTGCGTATTGTCGCCATCTACTAATGCATCCCATACCATCAATACTTCAGAAGGTGAGCCGGACATATGACCCGATAATGGCTCTGCGGTGTTATTGACTTTTGTTTCTGAAATGCTGGCTTCTTGCCATTCCACCACAGGTATGGCGTCGGCTTCGTTAACCCCTAACACTCTATCGGCTAATGCACCTAAGCCATGTAGGCCTTGCCTAGCTACCAGGTCAGTAGATCCTCTTACCCGTTCGTTGCTTTTATTGGGACCAACCACGCCTGAGTCGCCTAGTTCTTTCATTCTTTCGACATTTTCTTCGGACAAGCTTGGAAATTGCCCGCGAATAGCCTCTCTTAGTTGACCTGCATCATCTGCATTACGATCTCCTACCCCAGTGGTGGCACCGGTATCGGCTAGCAATGCGCCAATGTCGCCCATGAGTGCGACTAGCGATATGCGGTCTGTTGCAGTGCAATTACCTTCCGCTACTCTCTCTATCATGTTGCCTAAATCAGTAGTGGTTTGATTATTCATTAAACCTTGCGCACCTAAAATTCGAGCACCCATAGCAGTTTGTTGTTCCGGCGGTAATGCTTGATAAAACTCAAGCAATTTCTCAGCCGCACTGGATAACTCTCCTTTGAAAGAATCAGTCGGGTTATAAAACAAACCCCGCGCAGATATAGAGGCTTCGGTTGCTAAGGTTCTTGTTTCAGAGCCATGAGTGGATGCAATCGTAGGTAATACAAAGTGTATTATTTCCTCTTGCGGTTCAGTACCATTACCGATCGCGCCATTACCTTGGCCAGGGGCTAAATTTTGGTGACCATTATTTGGAACGCCATTAACCGGTCCGTTGTTTGTAATGTTCGTAATACTAGGGGTGAGCATACTAAAGGCCTATTTTTTAAGGTGATTGAAATAAATTTATATGCGAGAAGAGCATGAGGTCAAGTATCAGCCGTCATACCCTTAAAAACGATTGTATATTCTGTGAGGAATGATCAGAAACTTTGGGTTGATCATTGGCTAAAATATCTAGTTCATTAAGTGTTTGAATGTAATTTAATAACGTATTCTCAAACAGTGTTTGATTCAGGCGCTCAATCTCTTCGCGATAATTGAGAACCAAACAGTTATTTTTTTTATCAATGGCTAATGTAGCGCCACCGGTATTTTCTAGAAATAAATTATGTTCAAGCGCTTTATGTAGTAATGAGTCTTGGGCCGAATGTAATGAGCATAACACCCCATAAAGATGTAAGAACATGCTGTTATTTGAAACCGTCACGCGTACCTGCACACCTGAGTCATGTTGAACAAAATAATGATTTTCATCATTAAATTTCACATTCTTAATCGGCTGTAATATTGAGTTTAACCATTGACCAACAATGAGCTGATTGTCTGACATACCTTTATTCCTATAGTGTGTGTTTTTTAAGTAACACAAAAAAATAAAAAGTTTCATAAATTTAATATGATTTAGAAGATATGGTGTATTGATAATTTAGAAGTATATAGTTACTACAATATTTATTTCTTAGTATGTAAAAAATTAAGAAATAAAAACTAACATAAGTGTTAAGCCGCGAGATACCGTTTCAACTTTATCGAAACACCTTACGGAAGTACTGAAAGTCGAATCGATCAGTCAGGCCGAATGGGCACGTCGACATGGTGTATCTACCAATAGTGTCTCTATGATATCGAATCATTCGAAAGGAAGACTGGGGGGAAGGAATATATATATCTAAGAATAAACTAAGGAATATTTCTGAACATTTAAAGCTTATTAATGGCGGAATGAAGCCAATAGATATTAATGGAAGCGCCATACGTTGTGGCCAACTAAATTTACTCACTACTTAGAGGCAGGCTCATACCTAGCCTCAGCTGTAACAGGTGTTAACCTGTAGTGACATAATCCTCTACTTTTAACTGGCGTAAAAAATTGCGGGGGTTACCACTGTTTACATTTGTAATAACTTATCATTTTTTTAGTCATAATAATCACACAAATATTTGCTATTTTTTCAAATGTCATAAGCATCGTCTGCATTATGCAAGTGATTTCAAAACCCATGTAGGCCAGACGGTCGACTTAATTTTGACTAGGATTTTTTACTTATGAGACACACAGTTTTTAGGAGCTCAGTAGCGCTTACGTTTCTACTGGGCAGCTTACTTAGTAGTATGAATGCTTACTCAGCACAAACATTCGAAAAACGCATCAGCAGCAATATGGATGATGTAGAAGAAAAATCTAACGGTCGAATGTATACTACCAGTAGTGACCTTGAATTGACTTACGATGGAAATGAGCAAACGGTTGGATTGCGCTATACCAGCGTCACCATTCCTCAGGGCGCGACTATTACTAACGCCTATGTTCAGTTCACCACGGACGAAACCAATTCAGGCGCTACCTCGCTCACCATTCGGGCTGAAGATGAAAACAATGCGTCAGCATTTTCTGAATCAAATTATAATGTGACCAGTCGCCGGCAAACCGCTGCCGCAGTTAATTGGCAGCCAGCCGCTTGGAATTCAGTGGGCTCGGCTGGCAGCGATCAGCGTACCCCTAATTTAAAGTCGCTGGTTCAGGAAGTGGTTAATCGATCTGGCTGGAACTCTGGCAATAGCTTAGTACTCATGGTGACAGGGTCAGGTGAGAGAACGGCCGAATCCCATAATGGCTCTAGCAGCAAAGCTCCGTTATTACATATTGATTACACGATCGAAACTACTGGCGACCCAACTACTGGTGATGCTGTGATCATTGAAAAAAGAATTTCAAACAATTTAGACGATGTAGAAGAGTCATCTAGTGGTAACATTAATACTGGCAGCTCTGACGTTGAATTAGTTTACGATGGCAGCAATCAAACGGTTGGTTTACGCTTTACACGTCTTTCCATCCCCCAAGGTGTTAGCATCAGTAAGGCATACCTCCAGTTTACTGTAGACGAAACCAATTCAGGTTCTACCTCTTTAACCATTCGTGGTGAAGACCGAGACGATGCTTCTGCATTTAACACATCAATACGTAATGTTTCAAACCGAGCAAAAACAAGTGCTTCGATTAATTGGCAGCCTCCAGCTTGGAATACAGTAGGCACAGCCGGTAGAGATCAGCGTAGCCCCGATCTTAAAAATATAATCCAGGAAATTACTAATCGTGGTGGCTGGAATTCTGGTAATGACATTGTGCTTATGATAACGGGTTCGGGAGAACGCACCGCAGAGTCCCATAACGGTTCAAGTTCGAAAGCACCTTTATTACACATTGAATATATTGATGATGGCAGCAGTCCAGCTCCAGACCCAGAGCCAGAAACTGGCGGCATAAAAATCGCTTTTATTGGCGACACGGGTGCGGGTAGTAATTTCCAAAGCGTATTAAACTTGATTAAAGCCGAAGGGGCTGAACTGACTATTGTTGCGGGTGATACGTCTTACGACAGCAGCAAAGACGACAACTGGGATTCAATGGTACGCAATACTCTTGGCTCTGACCCTGCGTTGATTGCAGCTGGTAATCATGACTATGGTGACAGTAATATTAACGACGTAATTTCATATGGCAAAAGCCGTTTAAATAATCAAAATAATGTGCAATGCACAGGTCGCTACGCCGAACAAATGACTTGTCAATTAGGGAATGTGCACATTGTACTTTCAGCCATTGGAGCCAGCGGTAATCGCAGTGATCATGAATCGTATATTACCAACAGCCTGAATGATGCACCAAATGGTGATTGGAGAATTTGTGCTTGGCATAAAAATCAGCGTGACATGCAAGTGGGTGGTAAGTCTGATGAAGTTGGCTGGACGGCATACGAAACATGTCGCCAACAGGGAGCCATCATCTCAACTGGTCATGAGCATTCTTACTCTCGTACACATTTATTGAGCGATATGAGCAGTCAGCAAATTGCCTCTACCTCTTCTAACTTTACGGTAGAAGAAGGTAAAACCTTTGCCTTTGTTTCTGGTTTAGGGGGTATTGGTACTCGTGACCAAGAGCGTAATGGAGACTGGTGGGCCAGTATTTATACTTCTACACAGGGTGCGCGTTATGGCGCTATGTTCGCCACCTTTTATGATGACTATGCTGAGTTTTATTTTAAAACAATCAATGGTGAAATCATCGATCAATTTACAGTTAATAAAGGTTACTAAAATGAAAACACTATTTATTTTTGTATTATTAATATTAAGTACTCAAGTATTTGCAGGCTGTGAAGGTACTATCCTTAAGGGTGTGCATACAGCATCAATCTTGCTTGAAGCTAAAGATGGAGCGTTAGAAGAAGCCAACGACAGTTGCTACCCAGGTAATGCACAAATGTTGGACATGCAATGTGAGTCTTTTGAAGAAAATGACATGCCGCTTTATCGTTGCAGTCAAGAAGCCTCTTGCACCATGTGCGATGAAGAGCTAACGCGTAAATATGAAGCATTAGATTAATATTCTAATTAACAGATACAGCGTATTTAGCTGTATCTGTTACTCCTTTTTTTCAAAATATTTTATTATTTAAAGGTATTATATGAAACCATTGCAATATTTCTCTGGACTTTTTTTGGCTATGATTTTCAGCCTAACCATTCAAGCAGAATCATCTGTGAATATTCATGATATATTAAAAGATGATCATCTTAACTCTGAACATCAGCACCATGAAAAAGAAGAGCATGAGATTCTAGAAAAAAGAATTTCTATCCTTGAAAAAGGTGAAACTTATGCGTGTAATTTACAACAGAAAAACTTTCAATGCAGGGAGTATTCTATTATTACCGAAGAGCGTTCTAAATTGATTGATCTAGCAGCTAGGTGTGAGTCAATGAGTGGTGGATCATTTTCAAAAGGTTATTGTCCAAAAAAAGATCGTCTATCTCAATGTCAAAAAATTGTCCTTAACAATCATGATGTCAATACTCTTATTTATACTAACAACTATTACACAGGTAAAAATAGTCCATGGTCTATGCCTTTAGTACAGCGTATATGTGTTGATCTTGATGGCCAGTTAGTAAAAAATCAGAATCAAGGGGTTATTCAAGACGGTATCTGACCCCCTTGATCACCAGTATTTCCTTAAACTAAGTTGCCATTGCTGTGTTTTAATATTATGGCCCTGATCTGGATTGTAGTGGCGACCTTGGCGTTCACTTTCCCAATGTATTCTACTGAGACTGGTTTTAAATCCCTTGCCCCAGTTTAAGCTATAGCTAAGTGTCCAGCTGTGTCCGTGTTCGTGGTTGCTGTCTTCGGGTGTTTCATCAAGGTCTTCCACTTCAAAACGATCCCAGCGTAGCGTGGCTCGATGTGCTCCTAAGCGATGAGTCAACATGGTATAAGCTGACCAGAAATCGGCCTCTACACTGGATGTGAGACCTTTCCCCATTAGTGTTGAGCCGCTTAGTGCTTGTGCCAATACTTCTGTTTTATTGGAAAGGCGCCAGTGTGCACCAAGATGATGAAACTTTGTTTCCCAGCCGTACTGGCCATTTTTTATCACAGTAGGGTCTGCCTGATTATCGTAGTAAAGGTAACTTAGCTTTAGCGTTCTGCCACGGCCAAATTGTTTTCCTAGTATGAGATCACCACCAAAATAGTAGCCCGGACGATTATCAACTTCTACGATGGGTTGATACCTGCGTGCTTGTTGTTCAAACAGGGCGCCATCACGTAACTGAGGAAGGTCGGCGACAGGATAGCGACTACCGATACCAGCGATGCGGTCGTGCTGTGCCCAACCGCGCCACGTTAACATCATGCCCAGTGTATCGTTGCCACCAAAAATGGCACCGTAGAGGGAAACGTCATAGTCGGCTTGTCTAAATTTACCGGGTAAGCTCCAGCGTGTTTCTGCTCCAAGTACCCGCGCTTCTTCTCCCAGCCAGGTATTAATCACAGAGGGCGTAATACTGTAAGGTGAAGACCAAAGTGGGCCGCGGTTTTCCAATGCGCCGGGCAAGTGAAAAACGCCAACCCGATATTCTTGTCGCCATTGGCTATTAGGAATAGGCCTGTAATGTAGTAGTGCTTCGCTGATGGTAACTTCGGCTTGGTCACTGGTGTAAGCCAGTGCAGTGACATCTGCTTTTAATGTGGGCGCTAGTGTGTAGCTTAGGTCAAAACCCCCTTGAGCAAACTGTATAAGGTTATCGCCTTCACCATAGCGCAGCCCTAGTGGTCCCCCATCAAGCCAGCTGTTATCCCTACCGGTAACAGTAACAGCTTGAACGTCTAGCAAACCGTGCAGTTTTAACTTGTCGACGGCATAAGCTTCACTGTGTAATCCCAAACTACCTAAAAGGAATCCCAGTCTTGCCATTATTTTTGTGTGACGGATTACTTTGTTTTGGCCAGCCATATTTCCAGTTCTTTAATTGGTAGTGGTTTGGTCTTAGTAGTCACTGGCGTCATCAAACTGCTCCTCGGGGGCTTGTGGTTGGGGCAGTGCTTTACTTGATATTGCAGTTGGATAGTCTGTGCTTGTGAATTCTGGGTAATGATAATACTTTTTGTAATGTTTTCTCGGCGGTCCATTCCAGGGTGCCAAAAATGTAAGGTGTAGGTGCCACTGGGAATATTGTCGATAATTGCTACCTGACTATCAAATTGAGCGTGTAATGGTGTGTCGACAACGAGCACAAAACCCAGCATCCAATCGTGAATATTACAGCCTAACGAGACCTGTCCAGTGTTACTAAAAGCACGACTGGGGATTTTTTGGTCAAAATAAAGTGGTAATTCAAAGGCATTGTTTTTTGAAAAAGAATAAACGTGATGAGCCACGTCATCTTTATTGGGGAAGGTAACATTGACGTTCCGCTGAACAACCTTCACATAAGGAGAAAATTGTAGGTTTTGCTGGGCCATTTCCGGCGTGCTGGAATGTCGAGACGGCATTTTGTCGCTGCCATTGCCGGTTAAGTAAACCACTGATACCTGGCTGTTAGGCAAAGAACTTCCATCGGCCGTTTTTACTGAGACGGTGAGGGTGGCTGCGGCAGTGCTTAGGTCGCTGTTTAATAGTAGGGTTGCCACAAACAGGCTGAGGCCAAATCTCTTTTTAATGCGTTTAAAAATCACGTGGGACCAGTCCTTTGTAGTTGGGGCCACTAGAAAGTATAGCAGTCATATAATCAAGGGGTCAGATTACACCTCATCAGGAATATTTACGGCTTGATACTGATCATATTAAGCGACAAACAGCATATCGGAAATTAATTAAAGGACTAATGCCTGATTTTGAATTAAAAATATCAATGAAGCACTGCAAAAAGAATGGGTGATGGGTGACGACAAATTTAAACGGATAATTGAAGATAAAATAGGCGTTAGACTTAATCGACATGGCGGCGATCGTAAGTCTCTAACGTTTTTAGGGGATCAAGTACTCCACCCCCTTGATTGGAATGATGTGTTATGTGCCTTGTAAAGTGATTTTACTTAGAATATAGTTACCATGATAACTAAATTTTAAGCAAAGGATATATTTATGAATGAGCATATGTTTATTTTTGCCAAGATAACACCAAAACCAAAATACTTTGAGGTATCAAAAGAAGCTATTAAAGACATTATATTGCAGACTCGAAATGAATCTGGGTGCCTAGAGTTCACACTTCATGAAGACGGAGTTGGTAGTTTGTGCTTATACGAAGAATGGATTGATAACAATGCTTTGAAACTTCACCATGAAATGGATTATACAAAAGCTGTTTTTGATGCTTACAGCGATTGGCTAGCAACTCCTCCTGAAATTTCTAAACTTAAGAAACTAGCCTAAAGGTAAATATGTTTTTCCTAAAAGAACTTCCAACAAAAGCAATGCTTGATAAATACACAAGTGATTTAACAAGTGGTGAGAAGAGCTCAATAACTGAAGCTCTTAGCATAATGCGACAAGCAAGCATTCTAGTAAGAAATATAGAAACCTATTTCTCTGCTCATGAACTTTCGCAACTAAGGTTTTTAATACTCATTGTTATTGATCGCGAGCCCGACAGAACCAGCCTCTATGCGCATGAAATAGCATCACGTTTAGACGTATCAAGGCCAGTATTAACAAGGACGTTAAAAAGATTAATTGAGGATGGTTTACTGACTTCGAGTAATGACAAAACCGATAAAAGGGCAAAAAAAATTGCACTGACAAAAAAAGGGATTACTTGCTTATCCGAGGTTCTTCCTGGATATTTCAATGAAATAAGAAATTCAATGGGGTAAATATGAAGAAAAAAATATTTAGGGTTATTTTAACTTGGGCGTGTGTTTATCCTATTGTGACATTACTAATTTTTACACTCACAACCCTAAATTTTCAATTACCCTTATGGCTACAAACTTTGGCAATAACAACAATTTTAGTTCCTATCATGGTGCTAATGATTGCGCCGAAAGTAACTGTGACGATAGATAGAATAGCACAATAGTCGGCACACAACACTGCGCTAAAGGTGGGACTGCGTAGCAGTGCGGGCCGAGCCCGTAGGGGTAACCTTTGATTGCTTAGTTATATATGCGGTTACATTTCTGGTTCAAAAAAAGCCATTATTTCAGCTGTTGTCATTTCCTTGGTTTCATTTGAAAAGCAGTAGTAGGTGGGTCGCATGTCACTAAAGTACTGCATATCCATCTCCAGTCCTTCCAAGTTTGAAAACATCCCAACTGGCATATTATATTCGCCGCTTTCTTTGAATTTATAAAACAAGTGAGTTCCACACTCGGTACAAAAACCACGAGATGCCCAAGGTGATGATTCATACATTTTGACTTTATCATCTCCTTCTATTTTCACTTCCGTACCACACTTAACAGCAAAAAATGGTGCTCCACCCCAAGTTCGACATGATTGGCAATGGCACACCGTGAACTTAGGATTAACTTCCTCTGCAGTAATTTTTACAGTACCACAAAGGCAACTTGTTTCTGAATGCGACATTTTTATAACACCTTAGTTGATAACATATAACGCCTAGCATTTACGAAAGTTTTGTAGCGAGGCACAAGCAGAAAACCTTCTAAATAACTCTGTGATTTACGCAACATACTTTTGTTACGTGTTTTTGTATAACTTTGACCATACATTCCAGTCATCCTCATTACGAAGGTAAACAAGTAACGGCAAATACGCCAGTTCGCTTAAATATGGAACAGCCAGTATTTTTTTATAACTTCGATAATTTTCCGAGTAGTCAGTAAATATGTTGTTTATTACAACACTAGCAACCTCAAGAGCCTCTCACTAGGTTCCCCATCGAAAATAAAACAAGCAGAAAAGCCCTTCCCATCGGGAGAAGTTCAAACCCCCTTGCTGGCACTTGTTGTACATTATTCGTGCGGGTGCTCATCGAATTGTTGTGCGTTGTCACCAATTTTGAACCAGCTTGGCTTTTCAGAAACGAATTCGTGAAATTTATTTTCGATTTCAAATTCAGTGTCTATACAGTTTGCATTTATTGGAAAAGAGTTCATTTCCGATAGTACTTCACCAAGTGAAGTACCGCAGACCGAACAAAAACATCGATCATATTTATACGGTGGCTCTGCTTTAAAGGTGATTATTTTGTCTCGACCAGTAGTAATCTTGAATTTTTCAGATTTAACAAAAGCTAACGAGCTTGTCCCAACTTTACGGCAGCGACTGCAATGACACATGCCCATCATGCTGGGCTTTTCTTCCAATTCGAATTGAACCGCTTCACAGCAACAGCTTCCTTTGATCATCTTGGCTCCTTTAATAGATATTACTTGTTTTGTCAGAGCCTAACATAAGGCTGTATATTTAAACAGTATTTGGTGTGCTTGACAGTTTATTTTACGTCGTAAAATTTATTATAATCCATACGATTTATAGTAATTTCTTCAGTTTTCTAAATTCGCATATTTATTTATATTCAGATTCACCAGTACTGCATATATACAAACCAGGGCCCACTATGAATAATCACCGTGCCAAAGGCTTATCTCATGGCATTAAACGCTCTAGTCTTTTCATTTAGGATTTACATGGACAGCCATACTAGCGCTAGTAAGTCTGCACCAACTTAAAATCTAGTACTTTAAGACTAGGTTTTTTATGTCCGTAATAAAACCCACAAAACTGTGTCACCGCCACTTACGATTGCGATGGATACTGCAACCTAACGACCCTGGTTGTGTAAGGAGTACACTTCCTGAAATTTCCAATCATTAATAAGAATACTGCCTGCGATACAGTATGGATTAAATACGTTTTAACTTGAATTCTGACTGGTTGGTCAGTATCTTGCGGCGCAAGTATATTAAAATATTGGATTTTTTAAAATGAGACATATTATCCTGACCTTTTGGTTGGTTTTTTTTGGCGCACTGAGTAATGGATCTCCCTTAAAAGTGGCGTTTGTTTATGTTAGCCCTGTAGGTGATGCAGGGTGGAGCTATAGCCATGAGCTCGCTCGACAACATGTTATTGAGGCATTTGGTGACGCTGTTGAAACTAAGATTATAGAATCTGTACCTGAAGGCCGTTCGGCAAGAGATGTGATTGCGGGCCTTGCCAAGAATAATGACATGGTATTCACAACATCCTGGGGGTATATGATCTCCACTGAACGTATTGCCGAACAGTATCCCAATGTTAAATTTGAGCATGCTACTGGCTTGCGCCGCGGAGATAACCTTTCAACCTATGCAACCCGAGCTTATCAGGCAAGATACTTGTCAGGCATGATTGCTGCTGAAAAAAGTAAAACCGAACGCCTTGGTTATGTAGCTGCATATGCAATACCTGAGGTTATTAGGGGGTTAAACGCTTTTACTCTAGGTGCTAAAAGCATCAAGCCCAATATTCAGGTCGAGGTTCAATGGACTAATGCTTGGTTTGCGCCTATTAAATCAAGAAAATTAACTCTAGAACTAATTGATAACGGTGCAGATGTTATTGCGCATCATGTGGACACCCCAACTCCTGTTGAAGTGGCACAAGAACGCGGTGTTCATGCCATTGGATACCATACAGATATGAGCGAGTTTGGACCCGACAGTCATTTAGTTTCTGTGGTTCATGATTGGGGGGAAATATATGCCAACCGAATTCAAGCCGTTATGGATGGTACTTGGTCTGCGAAAGACCTTTGGCCAGGGCTTAAACAAAATACATCCCATCTTGCATCAATGAGCCCTCAACTTTCAGGCAGCATTGTAAACAAGGTGAATAGTAAAACAGCTGAGATCAAAGACGGTTCTTTTAATATTTTTTCAGGACCTATAAAGAATCACAAAGGTCGCTTGCGCGTCAAACCTGACAAAACTTTGAGTGATAATAAACTACTAAGGATGAACTGGTATGTAGAGGGAATCATTGGCGATTTAAAATTCTATTAAATGATCATTAGCACCAAAATAAGTCAATGCCGCCAAGTAATGCGTCCACTTAGAGCGTGATTATAAAATAGGTTATACAGTATGCTTTTAGGTTTAGACAAATCTCTACCAACGTCTAAACCTAGTCCTTTTAGATTGGGTTTTTATGTTCGTAATAAAATCCACACCACCAATAGAAAGCTCGAAGTTCGATGTTAATGGCGTCTCCACAGCTTACGCCCTCAGTGTCTATTAAAAGGCGTATCTTGACTCTATGATTTGATTCTTTTGCACCTTAGACTATATTTATAAATTGTAAATTATAAATTATTGATTTTTATCGTCATAATAAGGATATTGTATGATTGACCAATTAGAAGAGCTTATAGGGGCAGAAGACTTTGATTCTGCGGTAAAGGTTATTCCTACTTTGAAAGATCTGTTTCACGAAGTAAACGAAATAACTCGTACCTTAGACGATTTAAAATATATGCTGGACGAGCATGATCCAGATTGTCAAAGAAAGTTAGATGATATAAAAATTCTAGTAGTTGGTTAATGATGTAAGATGAGTTTGTAGTGTATGTTGTGCTGCAAGCTCTTTCGTTTAACCAACTATATTAATATTGAATTATTTGCACTTGAAGTGGTCAGATGCCTTATTAATATTGGAATAAAAATATGTTATCAACTAGTAAAGCCCCATTTAGCCAGTTTCCACTAAGCCAGTCACTTTTAAATAAGGCTTCATTAATTTGCCTGTTGTTATTTTCAGCATCGTCATTTTCTAGTGGTGCTCAAACCGTTCCCAGTATTTCATCTACCACACCTTCTTTACTAATCGCAGATTTTTCTACCGAGAACTTGAAAGATTGGCAGTCAAAATCTTTTGTGGGTGAAACTAAATATACTATTGTACAAATAGATGAAAAAACGGCACTCAAGGCTCATAGTAAAAATTCGGCATCGGGCCTAGCTAAAGAGACTCGTATAGATTTACTAAAAACACCGTTTGTTAACTGGTCTTGGAAAATTAATAATGGTTTGCCTGGTTTAAACGAAATTACAAAAGATGGTGATGATTATGCCGCGCGACTTTATGTAGTAAAAAGTGGAGGATGGAAAGTTTGGAATACCATCGCTTTAAACTATGTTTGGTCTAGTAACCAGTCAGCAGGTAGTACATGGAATAATGCCTTTGTAGGAGACAATGCAAAAATGTTTTCGGTAAAAGGAAAAGAAGCAACAGTTGGTGTTTGGGCCACAGAAAAGCGTAATGTATACCAAGATCTTATTTTAATGTTTGGCGATAAAGGCACCGATAAAGATAATCAAGAAGCGTATCGATATCTAGATGCTGTAGCATTAATGACCGACACCGACAATAGCCAGTTAGAAGCTACCGCCTATTATTCAGATATTTATTTTAGTGCTGACTAATAATGTTAAAATATATATTGTAATGTAAATTCTAATGTAAATAAAAAATAAGAGAATTATATGGCTCGCTTAATCTTATCAGAAACTAATCTACATGAAAAAATAAAGTCTAAAGTTGGTGGTGGTCATCAAGACGTAATTGATGAGGTTGTACATGCCATTAGTCATAACGATGTAGTCGTGGTGGGTATGGGACAAAATCCTTTTTGTAGGTCTGCTAAAAAGAACTTAGATTCTAGCGGTGTTGAGTATCAGTATTTGGAATACGGTAGTTATTTTAGTCAGTGGAAGCCACGCTTAGCCTTAAAAATGTGGAGTGGTTGGGCAACCTTACCAATGATATTTGTGAAAGGGTCATTAATTGGTGGGAATCATGAATTGGCTAGATTACTTTCAACAGGTGAGCTTTCTAATATTTAAACAACCTAACGCTTTAATAGTTATAATACATGTTAAATTTTATTCTTTTATTTTAAGGAGTTTATGATGAAAACAGATTTGTCCGCTGGTGACATAATGACAAAAAATGTATTAATGGCTTATGAGGGCTGGTCTATCAAGCGGCTCTCTCAGTTTTTAATAAAGAATAAAATAAGTGGTGTTCCGGTTATAGCAAGTGATCATAGCTTGGTGGGAGTTGTTACCTTATCAGACGTGGTTAAGTTTGAGAGTAAGTCACAAGCTGAAAAAAGTGAACTTCTGAATGAAGTCTACGCCGAATTTGTTGGTCGGCAGTACGATGATGACTTGCAAGCTCAGATGATGTCTAAGGCTGGAGAAAATTGCACGGTTAACCAAATTATGACAAAACATGTTGTGCAGGTTGATGTGGCTACCAGCTTTCAAGAAGTAGCTTATATAATGTTGCAGAATGGTATTAGACGGGTGTTTGTTACAAAAAATAGCTTAATGAGTGGCGTGATTAGTGGCAGTAATATTTTAACCGCTATTGCAAAGTAGCTACTTGGTAATATTATCTATATTACTAAGCCACTGATTTTGCTGTTTAGTTATTTCGATTAAGGTATTTATATCTTTATTCAGAGAATCTAAATCTTTATCTATGCTGCCAGTTTTTATTTTTTCCTCATGGTTATTACTGATCAATAAATCAATTTCAGACTGTATTGAAAAAACAATCGATTCTACTTGCTCAGTAATATTTTTATTTTCATTTATTAGCTGGTTAGCTTGACTAAGAGCCTCAACCGACTTATTAGACGCAGCGGTAAGGTTTTCAATTAGGTTTTTTATCTCTTGAGTACTTGCCTTGGTACGAGTTGCCAGTGTTCTAACTTCGTCGGCGACTACAGCAAAACCTCGTCCTTGTTCTCCTGCTCTCGCAGCTTCTATAGCTGCGTTAAGAGCTAGTAAGTTAGTTTGCTCTGCAATACTTTGAATAACTTCTAACGAAGTGACAATGCTAGAGGTATCGTCAGCCATTTCCGAAACGGATTGTTTAGCACTTGTAAACACACTTCCCAAGCTAGAGATTTGTTGATGTTGTTGGGCAAAAGTCTTCTGGCTAGTATTTTTTAAATCGTCAATTAATTCAATGTCTATATTACTATCTCTAACGTTAATATTCCTAGATGCATCTTGTTTGGTCTTAATATTATTAGCGTCAGTATGTTGTTGATTACGACTAATTTTTAACCGTGTATGATTAATATTAGATAGCATTGATTGTAATAATTTTGGATTAGTAGATATTTCCTTTTGTTGACTCTTTATAGAGTTTTTAAACACATTTAATTTATTTTGCATAGCTAACTGATTTTCCTGACTCTCTACTAAAGTTGATTTTATAGATGAGATAGCAGTGGCTAATTCAGACGGTTGTAAAATGATGGGGCGAGAGATATTTTGTATTGTTAATATGTCTAAATTAGTAATATCAGTTAATGTTTGCTGTTGATTTAAACTGTCTCTAATGACCGTCCGTTTATTTAATAGCCAGCCTATTATTAGACCTATTATTAAACTAATTAAAATTAAACCGTATAAAAAACCATTGTTAGTATATTGGGATAATAAGTTTTCTTGCTCTTGGTCTATTTCTGTCTGTTGTTCCAAAAAAAATGGTTCTGCAGTGAATAATGTATTTGCGTTGTTTTTATCTATTGTGGTAACCATATTCCACTTTAGACCAAATAATTTTATCGATTGAATTACCGCATAGTATTCGTTAGTAGATGTTGTCAGACTTATATAGTTATTGTCTGTAGTTAAAATACTTGGGTCGTTTAATTTTTTTTGTACTTCATTTACTAGTGCATTTTCTACCTCGTCTGGATTTGAATGGCTAGAGGTCATTAGTATATTATTTTGATCAAACAGATAAACATTTGCATGTTCAAATCCTTGGCTTCTTATTAATGGTTTAAATGCTTCGGTAGCTGTACGGAATATCAAAACTGCAGAAATTTTCTGTTGATTAAAAATTGGTGTCGCCATAAAGCCAGACTGTACTTGCATATATTCACTGAACTCAGTAAACAAGCTTTGCCCTTTAGCCAAGCGTAGCGCATGTTTAAAAGTAATTGCCAGTGGCGAGGTCGCAAGCTCAGGGCTGTATAAAGGGCTAGCGAAGTCGGTATTTTTATTCACGCTGTAAATCACATGGCCAGTTTTAGCGTCTAACAAATAAAGTTCGGCAAGTGCAAACTGTTTAGCATAGTTACGATATATAGGGTGATAAAGGCTGTGTGCGCGGCTATAGCTTGTATTTAGCAAACTTTCATTCATTAGTGATTTGTTGGCCTGGTCAGGGTTGTTAGCTATAAAGTCAAATTGCAGTGCCTGAGTCATAAGGTCTAAACTTTTATTGGAAGAAGGTGTTAATGGCTCGGTAAGTGGCTCGCGCTCTTGTAGATAGCTATAAAAGGTATTGGCAAAGGCCTGGCTGGCGACTTGGCTCATGGTGGATTCGGCTAGAGTGAGTAATAGCTTGTTACGTTGTTGTAAAAAAAGGGTTAACTGCTGCTGCTTCTGCTTTAGTAATTGTGACAGCTTAGCAAAATACACCCGATCTGTTTGGCGTTTAATTTCGGCATCTAAGGCTTCAACATTTGTAACGTTAACGTCTTTTATAGAAGCGTCATGCAGTGGCTGGGCAAAGTTATTTGCTGTTAAAAAAAGCAGCATTAACCCCAAGCATGTAAATCGCATAGTTTTTAAATATAGGTGTGACATTACTTAGGTATAGGTCAATTTCTATACTTTTGGGGGCTAAAGCTAGATTATTAGTAGTTATAGGCGGCCATATTTAAGGATCTGCGGCCTATATCAAAAAAACGGCGTTGCTTGACTATTTTACCACTAATTTAACGATTCAAATATTGGTGCATGAACTTACCGCGCTCCTCTGGACTAAGCGGTCCGGTAGTATCCATTAGTGCATTAATTTCATTAGACTTAGCCATAAAAAAATCTATAAACGCTCGAACTCTTTTAGCTTGATGGCGACCACTGGGAAATACCAGGTGCATGGGTTCTTGTATTATTTCCCAGTCAGGCAAAATGACTTCTAGGTCTCCATTATGGATATGTTCAAAAGAAAATAGCGTTGCTCCTATGGCAACCCCTTGACTAGCCAGTACATGCTGCAAGGCCACTTGATGATGATTGACTAGAACAGCGCCTTCATAATTTACATTGATTCTTTCACCTGTTTGTTTGTGGGTGAAAATACTCGCGTGAATAAAACCATTACGTGTGCCGGTCTCAATCCATGGAACTTGGGCTAATTGATCGGGGTGGTTAAATGGACCATATTGTTTAATGAATTGTGGCGTGGCTAGTAAAACAGATTCAGTCTCATCAAACTTGCGAGCAATCAAGCTAGAGTCTTCTAATTGTCCAAACGCAAAAGCTATGTCAAAACCATCTCTTACAAGGTTGGTTTCGTTGTCACTGTAAACCATTTCTAAATTTACTTTAGGGTACTCGTGTTTAAACTCAGCCATCCATTTTCCTAGTACATCAACAGCAAAGCTAACTGGAGCTGCAATGCGTAATAAACCACTAGTCTCGGTTTGATTGTCGCTAATACGTGAATGTATATCGCTTATTTCTTCAAACAAAGGTTTGTATTGCTGATAATACTGTAGGCCAATATCGGTAGTGTGTACTTCGCGAGTGGTGCGTTCTAATAAGCGCACACTGAGTTTAGATTCAAGGTCAGTGATCATACGGCTCACTCGAGACTTAGGAACGCCAAGTGCCTTCGCGGCCCCAGTAAAGCTACCTTCTTGTACAACTTTTATAAACACTGACATCTGATTTAAATCTAACATATACGACCTAGTGCTTAAAGAGTTTCAGGAATGATAACTTAGTTTAACTAGATAATAGTAGAAATAGTAAAAATAAAAAAGCCAGACTATTGATAGTCTGGCTTGGATAAAAATAGCGATGAGTTAATAAATTTCAATAACTAAGGAGCCAAAGTTAATCCACATGTATTTTCGGGCATGTCATCAATCCATTTTTCAATAAGATAAACTCCTTCCTGATGAATAGTGCTTCTACCAAGTTCGGGCATTTTATGAGTTCCTTCTAATGAATTCATTCTAAAGGGAAGGTAAGATACTTCTGAGTGCCCTGGTACAATATCAAATGGATGATCATCTTCACCACTGGCTAAGGCTTTTTTACAAGTACCAAAGTCGGTAGAAACTGGATCAAACATTCTATTGAATTCTAATCTTAAGCCACTATCTCCAGCAGGGCCTTCATAAAAAGGTTCGACTAATGACAATTCTGAGCGATGACAATGTGCACAGTTAATATCTAGATAACTTCGTGCAGCCGTTGCAAGTTCGTCAGAACTCAAAGCATCAATAGCAGTTTTAGTCGCGCTTATGCTATCTGCATCATGAAAATTAGCAGCCGTATCAACACTTGTTTTGTCGACGGGAGCTCCGGTTAAAATCCCAGCATTTTCCCAATATGTTAATTGGTTTTGTAGGCCATCAGAATATAAGAAATCGTTATTTAAAAAGCGAGCTTTGGGACCAATAGGTTTAAATATAGATCGTCTTACGTCATTACTATCTTGTAGCATAGGCACGATTGCATGGCACTCTGCACAATCTGAAGCTCTGGGTACTTCATAGGTGAAATTTAATAGCGAACTATCATGAGTAATAGTAATGTCAACAGACTTACCAATTACAATAAATTTAGCATCAGTTGATGCCTCCCAATAGTATGGTAATGCTATCCATCCTGAATCTCTGTTAATTAGTAAACGTGTTTCAATTACAGTTTGTGCTCCCGTTCTATTGGCCGTGTCATCAGGTAATGCAAATGTTTTTACTAATACACTGCCTACTGGAAATTCCATAACCTCGTTATTGCTATAGGTAGCCGATTCGCCATCGGGAACAAATATAAAACGATATTTGCTAGCATAATCAGTGAATAGAGCAGTGGATAAATCGTAAGGAATACCTCCTGCAGTTGGATTATTTGTTGGGTCAGTGGCATCAGTAAATAAATTATAGTCGGACAGGTTTTCGCAGTTATTATTCAATAATGCATTCCAGTTTATACCGCTAACTTGTTGCTTGCAGTAATCAGTTTCATCTGGTGTTGGTGTCTTTGGCGTTGGTGTTGTTGCAGTTTCTGAATTAGAAGCTCCGCCCCCACAGGCACTTAATATAATAACAGTCGAAATTATTGCCACTGCTTTAAGAATTAATGAATTAAATGTGTAGCTTGTCATAAGGAAATCCTCGAAATAACATCTCATAAATCGGGCTTTGCCCTAGAACTAATTTTAATTAGCCAGCTAACACCTCGCACATGGCGAGGAGTAGTGGATTTTGAGGTAATTAAATATTAAACAATATTAAAGAGAGCAAGCCGCGTTGCCAGCATCGTCGCCATTGCAACCATAAACCTTTCCGTTAATAGTCACTGTCGCGGCAGTTAAGCGTGTTGTTTTAGTACAATTTAATAATGTTTTGTTTTCCATACTATCTAAGCGTAATGTCGCTACTGGTGCGGGGTCAGAGTTAAAGTTTGCGGCATCAAGTGGATTTACACCATAAACTAGACCTATGTTTAAAGGATTCTCAGGGCTATTAGCGTTTATATTATCGCTTTCGCAAATTAAATCTTTAGCGTCGTAGGCGTTATGATCGATGCCTACAGAGGTGGCTTGAATTCCTAAATCGGTGTCCATAGAGTTGCGTAAATCGTCAAAGCCTGTGAGCTGCCCTGCATTTGATAGTAATTCGCCAATACCACCATAAAGAATAGTAGGGAATGGCTGTGGCTCACCTGTAGCATTGAAACCGTATGCATAGCCTTGAATTACGTCGTTCAGTAGATCACTTTCAGGAGCTAAACCATTATCTGAAAATGTATTGTTGGTAATATTAATATTCTTAACCAGAGGGCTCCAGCCATTAGATAGTTCTGATGTGTAGTTTGAACCGTAGTTCGCAACATCTTCATCAAGTAAAAAATAACTAGAAATTGCCACACCAACTGTCTTATTGTTGGTAACAACGTTGTTATAAAATTCCATATCGCTGGTAGCAAAAACTAATAATCCAGTACCTGATGGTGCAAAACCAACTACACCCGTACCTACGTTTTCTGTGTTGTTATCACGAGTAATATTATTAAACCAACGAACATTACCGCCGTAAGGAACCGTAGTCCCGGTAAGGTCAAAACTTAATAAACCAGCAGAGTTATCAAATGCTAAGTTATTATATACATCGGCATTTTTAGTATTTTCAATCTCTATACCAGCAACGTTTTCTTCTGCAATATTATTACGCACTACCACATTATTAGATTGGCCCACATAGATACCGGCATCAGCAGAGCCTTTAGAATAAGAGTTTTCAACTAATACATTTTGGCTCGATACTGGATAAATTCCATATGCGCCATTCATTGTATCTGCGGTGGCAGCGGCCAATGGAGTTTCCCAAACAGCCGCGGTAAAGTTAAAGTGAATACCGTTCACTCCATCGGCTTTAAGGCCGTTTTTGTTGGCTTCGTGTACAGCTAAATCACGAACCGTAATATTATTACCGCCTAAAAATTTAATGCCATCGTTACCTGTAGATCCATCAAAATTTAATATGGTCGATTCAATACCATAGCCTGTTAAAGTTAGACCGCTTGCCCCTGAAATATTAATAGTTGAGTCGACTACAAAATTTCCAGCAGGTAACACCACAACGGTATTGTCGTCTAGATCAAACAAAGCAGTGGTAATCTCGTCTGTTATATTATCGCCGTTGGCTGCTTCTGGTGCTACGTATATGGCGTTTGCTGGCAATACAAAACCAGATGCGCTACAAGTAGCGGAAGACGGACATTCTGGAATGGCTACTTGGTATACGCCCGGAACAGCTACCTCTGGAATCTCAGGCGAAGTTTTATTACCACTGCCACAGCCAGCTAAAACTAGGCCAGCTGTAATAGCGGTTACCAGTTTTAATTTATTATTATTTTTCATTTTGAGTCTCTAGAAGTTTAGAATTACTCCACTAGGTTAAGTTTGAATATGATCTAAGTAGATGTCATATTTGGCCGTTTGGCGCAGTTTGACTTTTTTAGGCCGGATATCACATGGGAGTTTTTTTAGGGGAGTAAACAAAAAGAGTTGATGTTTTAGTGTTTAAAAATTTTGCCTTTAGTACATTCATACAAAAGGCCGTTATATGAATCAGCTGTTTTGATAAGTCTTACGATAAAAGCTAGGGGTTTTTCCAACCCATTTTTTAAACGCATGTCTAAAATTAGTTACGTCGCTAAAGCCAATAAGATTAGAAATATCCTCAATAGTTATTTCGGTACGGGTTAAATACTCTATGGATAGTTGGCAGCGTACTTTATTAAGTATTTTTTGATATGAAGTACCCAGATTACTAAGTTGACGACGTAATGTTCGCGAACTTACTTTAAATGCACTGGCTAACATTTCTATATCTGGATAGTCACCAGCACAGCTTATTAAGATCTCTTGAATCTCATTTACCAATGAATCTTTTTGGCGAATGTTTTCTGATAATTCGTTACAGTATGGTAAATACTTGGCAATATCTGCATGGTTACCTTCTTGTAATTTTCGCTTTAAATTTACTTCATCTACATCCCAGCCATTAAATTCAGCGTCAAATTCTACAGTACATCCATAAATTCTTTCATACGTCGCACGGTTTTTTTCATCGTTAAATGTAAATGAAATATTTTGAAACTTAAGGTCATCACCAAATATACTCCGGGCTATATTTAGGCGTGCGCTATTGCCTAATGCTACAAAGAACCCTAGCGAGTCTTGGTCAATATTTTGAACATTATAAAGTTTAGCGACCATAGTACCGTTTTTAACAGTACTGGCTCGTTTAAGTAGATTACCAATAAGTGAGTTATATTTTTCGGCCATTAGTAAGGCATGCTCAACATCTTTACATGATGCAATTGCATAACCAAAAACACCAATGTCGCTAACCTGATAAGTAGTCCCTATATAAGCGCCGGCTACTGGGCCTAAGTGGTTAGAGCAATATTTGAACGCCTTTAACATTTTAAAAGCCGGAATAAAGTCTTCACTTAGCTGGCTTCTTGAAATATCAATATGCTTAAGTAGATCTGAGCTATCCATATCATCATGATTATCTAAGAAACGTACGATGTTACGTATTTCAAACGAAGGGTATGGCTGATCTCCCAATACTGAAAGTATATAATCAGTGGGCGGATTTATTTGAGCTTGATTGTTCACGATACTTCCTACCACGTTACTTCTGTAAGGTTGAGTTATTATTGTTATATCAAGGAAAGTGCTCTCAATAATAAAACAAAATTGGCCTAAATTGCCATAATACTTTTTAGCCTGTGATTTTGCACACACTTTGGTCATTTTACACACTTAGTGCAGATCTTGTGAACGATTACACCGCTAGGTGACAAACTGTTATAATAACCGTCTTTTTAAGTAGTGATGCAGTAGTAAAAATGATTCAAAACAGCTTACTTATGATAAATTCAACCGTTTGGACTTGCGGGGCTGAAAATGTCGTATCTTGATCGATTTTCTGGTGTGGCCCGTCTTTATGGTATGGACGCATTAGAAACATTCAAAACTGCTAAAGTTGCAGTGGTGGGTGTGGGCGGAGTGGGCTCGTGGGTAGCTGAGGGCTTGGCTCGTACCGGTTTTGGTAATATCCATTTAATTGATATGGATGATATTTGTGTCACCAACACTAATCGTCAGATACATACCAATCAGTCTACCATTGGCCAGTTAAAAGTAGAGGCCATGGCGGAACGTTTGAGGGCTATAAATCCCGAGATTAATGCCGTACCAGTGATGGACTTTTTAACTAAAGAGAATATTAAAGAGCACCTAGAGGGTTTTGATTTTGTAGTCGACGCTATTGATTCGGTTAAAGTTAAGGCGGCTTTAATTGCTTGGTGCAAGCGCAACAAAGTTCCCATTATTACTACTGGTGCAGCTGGTGGGCAAATGGACCCAACGCAGATTACCATTGGCGATTTAAATAAAACTTATAATGATCCCTTGGCTCGCAAGGTTAGAACCGAGCTTCGTCGTGAGTATAATTTTTCTCGTAACCAGCAGCGTAATTATAGTGTTATGTGTGTGTATTCAACCGAGCAGTTAAATTATCCACAGCCAGATGGTTCTATTTGCAAACAAAAAGCTTTTACCGACGGTTCTGTTAAATTAGATTGTGCCGTAGGTCTAGGAGCCGCCACTATGGTGACGGCTACATTTGGTCTGGTTGCCGCATCTAAGGTCGCTGAGCGACTTGCTAAAATAGTCAAAAAGCCAAAAAAACCTAAAAGTGCTAGATGAGTGTTATCTATTCTAAACAAGTAGGCGCTGTAGAATATAAGGTAACAACCGCTGGTAATTCAGTTCGTTTATACAGTAATGGCGTACTTCACAGTCAATACAATCCGGTGCATCCTATTAGCGGTGCTATTTGGGATTTACTTTTATTACCTGCTTTTTTAATGCCCATGCCACCTAAAAATATTTTGTTACTAGGATTAGGTGGCGGTACCCTGGTGCATTTAATTCGCTTGTTCTTTCCTAATGCCAGTATCACCTGTGTCGATATTGATAAGCAGCATATTAAAATAGCAAAGCGCTTTTTTAAAATACCAAGCAAGAATATTAGCATTATTGAGGGAGATGCATACGCGGTATTACATGCTTCAGCCCAACGTTACGATTGGATTATAGACGACGTATTTCAGCATGTAAGTGGTCAGCCAGAACGTGGCAGTGAGATGTTTACATTGCTAACAACCTACCAGTCTAACTTAACTAAAAATGGCATGCTGAGCTTGAACCTAATTGGTAAAAGGCAGTTAGAAGATATGCAACCGTTAATGACGGGTTTTAATCAAGTGGTGCAGTTTAGTCACAGTCTTTATGAAAATAAAATTGTGGCGTTGTTAAATGTTGCTGAGCAAAACTTTCCTAATGCAATTAAAAAAGGCTTTAAATCTCAATTAATGAAATTTAAAGCCTTAGATCAAACTCGTAAAACTTGCCGCTTAAACTATAAAATACGCCTACTTAAAGCAGGATAGTTAAAGTTTTTAGTTAAGTTTTATAGTTAAGTCTTGTAGTAAAAACTTAAATAATAGCCAATTCTAATTTACGGTTTTCAAGGTCAATACTTTTAACAGACACTTTAACCGCTGTATTAAGCTGATAGCTAACCTCACCTTTTTTGTGAGTCAGGTATACCTTATCAAAATCGAACTTCTGTTTTCTTAAATCAACAAACCCATCCAAACCAATTTCAGTTAGTTGAACAGTAAAGCCACCTTGGTTAAGTTGTACAATACTTCCGTCAAATTCGGTTTGGGTGCTATTGGCTAAAAACTGAAGTTTTAACCAGTTCTCAGCTTGGTAAACGGCATTACGGCCAGTTATTAAGCGCTCTTGTAAATTTGCGATAACATCTTCTGATAATACTGGGGCTTTTTTACCAGACAGTTTCGATTTAATAATACGATGAACCAATAGGTCATTATATTTACGAATAGGAGATGTGAAAGTCGAATACATATCAAAGCCCATACCCTGGTGTGGTTTGGCTGTTGTGGTAAATTCACTGCGAATCAAAAAGCGGCTAAACAATGTTTTAAGTGGCACTTCCGATTCACATGAAACCAGTGCTTGGATTAAAGCTTTGTAGCCCTCAGCCTGAGTAAAGTCACCTTCAAACTTAATACCTTGCTGTTCAATAATAGTTTTTATATCACCAATGCGTTCGGTTCTAAAACCAGCATGTTCGATAAATAAGCCCAAATCAGAATCAGCCATAAAACGTGCGCTAGAAATATTGGCAACTAGCATAGCTTCTTCAACTAATTTTTGTGCTGTATTGCGGTCGGCTTTCAAAATAGTTTGAATCTTACCGTTGTCGCCTAGTGTTAAATAGTAGTCAGGGCGATCGTCCATAATTAAGTTATTGGCGTCGCGGAATGTGTTTAACGCGCGGGTACAGGCATGTAACGTTCTAACATGATCCGTTAAGCTTTCATCAAGTACATCGGCGTTGTCATCTAAAAAGTCACTTACTTGGTTGTAGTTAAGCTTGCCTTTAGAATTAACAATGGCTTCGGAAAAACTAAAGCCGGTATTTTCACCCGACTCAGATATTATCATTTTACAAACCAGCGCCAAACGATCTTGCTTTTCTAGTAAAGAACACAATCCGTTAGATAGTTCTTGTGGCAGCATAGGTTGGCTGCGACCAGGAAAATAAAGCGAGTTACTGCGACGGGCTGCTTCTTTGTCTAATGCGGTATTCATACCAAACCAAGCACTAGGATCGGCAATCGCCACATATAAATTGAAACCAGATTGAGTCTTTTCTGCGTAAAGTGCGTCGTCCATATCGCGGGTATGCTCGCTGTCTATGGTCACAAACGGTAGGGCAGTTAAATCTTCGCGGCCTTGGCTGAGTGTTGGAATATTATCTTCAGCTAATAACGCCAGTTCAGATGGCGTAGTTTCTGGCCATTCGTGGCTTATTTTAAATTTCTCAATTGAGTATTGGCGCTCAAAACCGGCATCTTCTATGCGGCCCAGTTTTTTGCTCACTTTAGCCTGTGGTTTGCCACTAGGAAAAGGATGGCGGGTCACTTCGCACGAGATCCAGTCATTTTCTTCAATACCTTCACAGGCTGAAGGCGGCAGATACAGCCAGGTGCTTAAACCATTAACATCGGGCACTGCAAATTGAGCTTTGCCCTTTTTAAGAAAGCGTCCAGTAAAGGCTTTAAAATCAGAAGAAATAAGTTTTTCTACTACCGCTTGAGTTTTACCTTTATCGTCTTCAATAGTGGTAAATTGAATAGTATCGCCGGGGAATACCTTGCCCATTTCATCAGGGGTTAAAAAGTAAGATTCCCCTTTTTCGGTGGCAACAAAGCCGAATCGACCCTGACTACCGCGAACAGTGCCTTTAAGTATAGAAGCCTGATGGGTTTCATTAATCTGGGATTTGAGTGCTTTTAGCTGTGATAGGCTATCAATATTTAGCATGACGCGACTTAATTAAAAAATATGCTGCACATAATACCAGTTTGCCTGTGTATGCGGTACAGCCTATCGTGCTTTATATTTCTTATTAACCTTACTCGGGCAGATTATCAGGAAGTGTATAGGTTGCTCCTGGTGGGACAATTTCAATTTGTTGAGCAACCATTAGCCCCCCTAAAGCATCCCCAAGGTCGGTTTGAACTCCCGATGTATCCATCATTATGGTGCGTACAGCCGAAGCTACTCGCGTATTGCCAGTAAATATTACGTTGTTATTTGATAATACGTGCACGGTATCAAATCGAGGTATCCAAGCACTAAAGTCAAAGTTTAAAAACTCATATACTGGGTATGAATCACTGGGGTTCAGCTCGGCTATAGATAGCTCTAATCCTGAGTTATAGCCAATACAATATAATCGCCCATCAAAAAATTGGCTTTTACGAATGCCGCGTACATCACCACTAGGCAGCCCAGGAATAATGGGCATAGGGCTTAAAATAGAGGTAAATCCGGGCTGCGCAGGAAATAACGAAGCGCTTTGGCAGCTGGTATTTAAAAAATATGGATACGCATAATCATAGGTAGCAATCGACTTGCTATTGTAAGGCATTCTCAGCGATTCAACTTTAGTTGAGTAAGCTGTATAGGCCTGCTTTTCTATGTTGCCATTGCAGCTAAATAACAGCTTATTCATACCCGAGTAAGTTACTTCGAATACACTGCTTACATTATTTCTGTCGGGTGCAATTATCAACGTGCTGAAGGGTGCTAATAGAACCGTACTTAACCGACCCGTTACCCCTTCACAATCGGGAATTAGCACTCTGTAGCTATTGTCTCCGCCATCATCATTTCGATAAATAATGATGCCATTATCGCTAATAATAACTTGCCCTAGCCCTGGGCGGTCGTCAGGAGCACTTACTTTGGTAAGTTCGTATTGATTTCCAGCCGCTAAATCCATGCGATATAAAGCAGTGGGCGTAGGTAGATTTTTAATGTCGACGGCATTACCGGTTTCAAGTACTGAATCATCAGTGTCAGTACCAGTATTAGTGTCAGCAACAGTACCAGTGTCAGTAACAGTGTCTGGGTCTGAAATACTGGCGCCTACTGTGCCTTCACAAATTTGAGTTGTTTCTACTGGCTCGTCTTGATTAGCAATCGTTTCATCGGTTGTATCGCCAACATCTGTTTCTTCTATTTCATTTGTTTCTTCTGTTTCTTCTGTGTCTTCTGTTTCATTAGTAGGGCATGGAACGCCGCTGTGATGGTCGACAATTTCGGGTCTATCGTCCACCGTATAATTATCAGACTGCATCAGTCCTAGCTCTTCATAGTCAATGCCAACAACATATAAATTCTGGCTTAGGTTCCACCGAGAGTCTGGAGGAAAAACATCACGACCAGCTTGAGTCAATGAGCTTCGTCCGCTATTGCCCTGCAAGTTGAGTCCCAGTGGAGCTGAAACAACACTGCCGTCATGCAGATCAATCAACAAGTTATAGTAGTCATTATCGTCATCTTGATCGAAATTACGTTGATATAAGGTAAGTAGTAAATAATCGGGGCTTAGCACCATAATATCTAATGGGGTTAAGTTTTCTATATCGGTATTGCTAAGGTTGCCAGTAAAGTCGATTTGCTCGCCTTCGGGATCAAACATAGGCACAGGAGTAATATTATTATCGGCATCAAGTTTATATAGCTGCTGAGTAAACCTTAGGCTGTCACCTGAACTTGGGTCTAGGCTAAGAGGCTGTTGACCAATAATAAAACCCACATAATCATCGCCCAGCGTGATACTGCCTATAGGAGATGCAGGTAATGCTGGTTGGTTTGGCGCTAATACTGGGCTGGTAGTGCCGCCACCGCCACCGCCGCCACCACAGCCGATTAAAGCCCAGCTAAAAAGGAATAAAAAAGCGATACGAATCAGATAAATACACATAGTTTATATATCGGCCAGGGGTTTCAATTGTTAAGCTAGGGCTTATGAATAATGATCAATTAAATCGATACAGCCGCCATATACTTTTGCCACAAGTAGATTACGACGGTCAAAGCAAAATAATCGCTTCTCACGTTCTTATTCTAGGCGTTGGTGGTCTAGGTTCAAGTGCGTCACTGTATTTAGCTAGCTCGGGTATCGGCACCATTACGTTATGTGACTTTGATCACGTAGAAAAGAGTAATTTACAGAGGCAGATTGTGCATTGTGAAGCCTCTATTGGTGAGTCTAAAGTAGCGTCGGCCGCTCGAACATTAAAAGGCCTTAACTCTGGTATCACTGTTAATACCCATGACCAGGTATTAACTGAGGCTCAATTAACCGAATTAATTAAACATGCCCATGTGGTCCTAGACTGCACCGACAATAGCGTAAGCCGATGTTTACATAATCGCCTTTGCCTGCAACAGTTAACACCTTTAGTGTCGGCCGCGGCTATTCGCTTTGAAGGCCAGCTAATGGTTATAGACCCCAAACAAGCTGAGCAAGCTTGTTATCAATGTGTATATCCTGAAATCAATAACCAAGAAGAGAACTGTAGCCAATCAGGCATATTGGCCCCAGTAGTGGGGATGATGGGAGTGCAGCAAGCATTAGAAGCTATTAAAATAATCACGGGTATCGGTGACAATATGGCAGGTAAGTTAATCAGTTTTGATGGCTTAAGCAGTCGCTGGAATCAATTTAATGTTACTAAAAAAAATAATTGTCCGGCGTGCGGCGATATAATTCCGACTAGTTAGTCACAATAAACATGGGATTAGAGTATTCAACAAATGTAATTGTGTAGGTACAATCTAACTCAATAATTTAAATATAATTCCAGAGTAGAATGTATGGGACAAGATAGTAGATCAATACAAGATCTAATCGATAATAATCGAAAGTGGTCCAAAGACATTCGTGAGCAAGACCCAGAGTTTTTCCCAACGCTTGCCAAGCAACAAGCCCCTGATTATTTATGGATAGGGTGTAGCGACAGCCGGGTACCGGCAAACGAAATTGTAGGTTTATTACCTGGAGAACTATTTGTACACAGAAATGTGGCCAACATGGTAGTTCATACCGATATGAACTTATTATCTGTGATGCAATATGCGGTAGAAGTATTAAAAGTAAAACATATTATCGTTTGTGGTCATTACGGTTGCGGTGGCGTAAAGGCCGCAATGGAAAATAAAAAATTAGGTTTAATTGATAACTGGCTTCTAGAAATTAAAGATTTGTATCATCATAAACGCGACATGTTTAAGGGGTTACAGTCCGAAGATGAAAAGTTGAATTTACTGTGTGAACTTAATGTGGTTCGCCAAGTATATAATTTAAGTCATACCAATATTGTGCAAGACGCATGGTCAAATGGCCAAAGTTTGGCTATTCATGGTTGGATTTATGGGTTAAATGATGGCCAAGTAAATAACTTGAACGTTACATTAAGTGGCAGCGAACAGCTTAGCGATTTTTATCGTTTAGATATTTAATATTCTTATATAAGTACTTTAAAACATACTAAAAATCACTGTTGCTAAATAGGCTCTAGTGATTTTTTTGTTTTTAGCGTCCAATAGATTGATAAACCCCAATTAATAGGGCGCATAAACCCTAATGTAAAGGGACTTAAATAAGGAAACACCATGAAAAACCTTCAAATAGATATTGTAAGCGATGTAGTTTGCCCTTGGTGTGCCATTGGCTATGGCAATTTAACCCAAGCTTTAGAGCAACTAACGTCTGTGCAAGCTAACGTGCAATGGCATCCTTTTCAGCTTAACCCGTATATGGGAAAAGA
>JAWUVO010000109.1:0-10226 GCA_034112325.1 Bermanella sp.
GTTAGGTATTCGATTCAGTGTTGAATCGTTAGATTTTGTGCAAGCGCTGGCTATTCGTATGTGGATCAGCCTGCTTATTTGCGGGCTGTTAATAAAAGTATTTTCGCTTACATTTAAGTGGAGTCGACCGGCTTTTCTTGGGTATTTTGCCGGTTCGGTTGCCATTACTGGTGCGATGCTTTGTGTTTACTGGGCGGCATTAACGTTACCGAGTGGTTTAATAGCCGTGTTGTGGGGAATCAGTCCACTGGTGATAAGCCTTTACAGTCGCTGGTTGTTACCTAACTCAGGATTAGACGCTCGTCGTATAACATCTATTTTATTCGCAGTATTAGGGTTGTACATTATTTTCGCCCAAGGTATCGATGTGAGCGGTAATATGGTGGCAGCATTATTAGTGTTAATGCTGGGGATTAATCTTCATGGCATCAGTTCAGTTATGCTGCAACATCAACAGTTAGTGAAAGGATATACGGCCGTGCACCCAATAGTGCAAACAACGGGGGCGTTATTAATTTCGGCACCTGTGTATGCCGTTTTATGGTGGGCGTTTAGTCCGCCGTTACCTAATGATGTATCGGTTAAGTCGATGTTTGCAATTGGCTACTTAGCGGTATTTGGCTCGGTATTAGGGTTTGTTGGATATTTTTATTTAATGAATCGTATGTCCGCAGCTAATGTTTCGTTAATCACGCTGATCACACCAGTACTAGCATTGATACTGGGTGCATATTTAGCGGATGAAAAATTAGAACTACAAACTCTGGCTGGAACGGTCGTAATTTTTTCAGCATTAATTATTTACCACTTGCAACATGTGCGTTTTATGCTGGGTAAAATACTTCGTTATTGCCTAAACAAAAGCTAAACAAATCCTAAACATTTAACCTTGTAGGCCGATATAACTTTCAACAATGGGTGCAGTGCATCTAAAAATTAATGCATCTGCATTTAAAATTGAAAGGAGTACTACATGAAACGTCTAGCAGGATTGCTACTTGTAATGTCGTTGTTACCGTTGTCGGGTTGCAGCATGTTGAATTTTTGGGATGACGATGAAGAAGACGAGGTACAGAATGTTTCAAGTAATGGTTCTATGCTCACATCTGAAGCCACTCACGTTGATCCGGTTGCGCCATTAATTTTAAGAGTTGTTGGTTATGGTGCAATTAACCCTAAAGCTAAAGGTATGAGTACTGTTCAAAAGCGCCTCATGTCTATTAGAGCAAGTCGCCTTGATGCTTATCGTTCAATGGCCGAGCGAGTATATGGAACCAAAATCACAGGTAGTTCTACCGTGCGTGACTTAGTGGTTCAAAATGATGTGTTCCGTTCTTATGTTGATACTTTTATTCATGGTGCACGAGTCATCTCTACCGATGTATTGGAAGACGGCAGCGTTGAAACTGTATTAGAAATGGTGGTAGACGCAGGCTTTCGTAATTGTTTGGTCACTGAAAACTCAATGCGCTTTAATTCAGATTGCCGCACTGGTGTTATGCACGGTGGTAAAACCGGTAGTAAAACTAGTAGTTATAGCAGTATTAATCGGGTGCAAAGCCAATCGGCTATACCCGAAACCAATCATTACTTTATAGATTAACTTTTATAAATAATAAAAAGTAGATTTTAAAAATTAAGTAATAAAAATTAAATTTGTCTCGCAAGTTCTGTTGTCTGCGTTTAATTATGAAAAGGGAGGGCATGATGAAATTAATTATCTCACTTGTGGCGATGTTATTAATCACGCCAGTTTCATTAAGTGCAGAAGTAATCTCTGTGGGTTCGGCAATTATGGGAAAAGACCTAATTGCAAGCCGTGACGATGCCATTCGTGATGCTTTGCGTCAGGCATCCTTGCAAGTGGGTGGATCAATTCATTCTTCGCAGATGCTGGTGGATGGTCTAGTGACACAAGACCAAACCCAGTTAAAAACCAATGGTCAGTTTCGTCATGTACGAGTTCTAAACGAAAAATTACACAATGGTATTATAGAAGTTAAAATTCGAGCTGAAATAATTGAAGGTGGTCAGTGTAAAACTAATCAGGGTAATGGCTATCGTAAAGCCGTTGCAGTTGCGGGCTTTGCCTTACAAAACCCTAAAGATGCGGTACTAGGTGGTTTTTATAATATAGAGCAAAGATTGTCAGGTGTATTATCTAAAACACTTAATGCGCGTCATCGTTTACATGCTATGGACAGTGGTCATGTGCTGTTGTTTAGCAGCGTAGACCGTGCTCCGTCATCGCAAAATAATTTACAGCGCTTAACTAATGGTGTCGAGTTGGCAAAAGTACTGGGCGCACAATTTGTTATAAGCGGCGTAATTCGTGATTTAGCCATGATTAATCCAGACGCCAGTGTTGATAGCGTTTGGGATATTCCGCTAGATTCTATCGGCTTATCTAGAGACAAGCGCGATAGAAATTTTGTATTGGATGTTTATGTTCACGACGGTATAAGTGGTTCGCTGATGTTTCAAAATACCTATGCCACCAGTGGTCGATGGGAATACGACAACTATAAACGTACCGGTTTTGCCACACCTGAGTTTTGGAAAGTGGATTATGGCATGCAAGTTAAATCACTGTTGTCGAAAGTCGTTAACGATTTAAATCAAAATTTGGGTTGCCAGCCTTACATGGCTAAAATAATTCATACAGAAGGGGATTATGTGAAGGTTGATACTGGAGGCAGCGTTGGTATGCGTCCGGGGGACGAGCTAACGGTTTTTCGTACAAGCACGTTTTATAATTTAGACCAGGAAGCCATGACCCAACTAAAAGATACCAAGGTAAAGGCGACTATTACTCAAGTACAGCCAAAGTTTGCAATAGCTAAGTTAAATAAAACTCCTAGCCGATATGCTATTCAACGGGAAGACGTAATAGTTGCGTGGTAGCAGCAGAGTTTATTCTGCTATGGTAAAAACATTAAACGTTTGTTTCAACTAGCTCAGGAAATGCAATTTTCCAAACTTCAAAACCACCGTCTAGACTATAGGCTTGTTTGAATCCTTGCTCAAATAAATACTGAGCAGCACCTTGGCTAGAATTTCCATGATAACAGCACACCACAATGCTTTTATCATGGTCGCCAGTTTCTACCAACTTCCCAACACTATTATTATCCAGCAGCAATGCGTTGCTTATATGGCCAGAGAAATAACTATTAGGGTCACGAACATCAACAATAGTTAATGACTCATTATCTATTTTTTCTTTAAGTTGTTGAGCACTAATCCGTTGAAACATCTAATAACCTATTAATTTATATTATCGAATTTTGTGTTTACAAAGTTACATGTATTGTTTGAAAAAGGTACGAGTATCAACATTCATTAATGTCATTGGCCCGCCCCATACACAGCCAGTATCTAGCCCAGTAATTTGTGGATGGTCAAACAAGCCGTTAAGCGCGGCCCAGTGACCAAAAATAAGTTGTTTGTCTTTTAACTTATTGTCATATTCAAACCAAGGCTTATAGCCTTTTTTAGTGTCGATTTCAGTTTCTTTGTTTTCAAAGTCAAGTTCACCATTTTTACCTAAAAAGCGCATGCGTGTTAAGTAGTTAGTAATAACTCTTAAACGCTCCATACCTTTTAAGTCATCGTCCCAGCAATCTGGCTCGTTACCGTACATCGCACGGTAAAACTTATAGTGTTGCTCGCTTTTTAATACCAGCTGTACTTCATCAGACAGGGCCTTTGCTTTTTTTACGCTCCACATGGGAGGAATGCCTGCATGGCTCATAACTAAGTTTTTTTCTTTATCCCATTGTACTAGCGGTTGCTTGCGTAGCCACTTCAGAATTTTCTCTGCGTTTTCAGATGCCGCTATAGTCAGTAATTCACTTTCAGGCTTGACCTTTTTTTCACCATAGGCCACCGCCAGTAAATGTAGGTCATGGTTGCCTAATACAACTTTAAGACTTTTGCGCATACTGTATAAAAATTCTAACGTGCCCAAGCTATCTGGTCCACGGTTTACTAAATCGCCAACACACCAAAGTTGATCTTGGCTTTGATCAAAATTAACGCGATCTAATAATTTTTTTAGAGGGTCAAGGCAGCCTTGTAAATCACCCACTGCAAAGGTTCTTCCCATGGTCAGTCGCACTCTTAATGTGTTCTAGTAAATGTAAGTTTTAATGCAAGCTATTGGTAGCTGCCAATGTAAAGACTGGTATGCTGATGTCAAAGTACTCACCTTCGGCGTCAATCATTCTATAGCTACCTTGCATTGTTCCTACTGCGCTTTCCATTATGGTGCCGCTGGTATAAATATATTCTTCGCCTGGTTGAATCGTTGGTTGCTCACCAATTACCCCGTCACCTTTGACTTCAGTGGTTGCCAGTGTTTCACCATTAGTAATTACCCAATGGCGAGTTAGCAGCTTGGCGTGCGACTGACCATTATTTTTTATCGTCACTGTGTAGGCGTAAACAAATCGGCCTTCATCTGGCTTTGACTCAGATAAAAGAAAATAAGGTTCAACTGCAACACTAACGTTTGCATTAGCCATTGTTTTTCTCACTGTTTTCAAATACAAAGTCGGCGATCTTTACAAAGTCAGCTAGCGATAAACGCTCTGGACGTAATCCGGCGTCTATACCTAGGGCACTAAGCTGTTCGTCACTGATGGTTTTTTTCAAATTATTACGCAATGTTTTACGGCGCATAGAAAAACTTTGACGCACAATATTCTCTAGCGTTTTATGGTTTTTTACTGGGTGCGGCAATATTTTATGTGGCACTAGACGTACAATTGCACTGTCTACTTTAGGCGCTGGCTGAAAGGCTTCTGGGCCCACATCAAACATATGTTGAACATCACAAAAATACTGGGCCATAATAGATAAACGGCCATAGTTATTTTCACCTGGTCCAGAAGCCATACGCTGAACAACTTCTTTTTGCAGCATAAAATGCATATCCTGAACGGTGTCTGCATAACTCAGTAGGTGAAAAATAAGAGGGGTAGATATGTTGTAAGGTAAGTTACCCACTATTCTCAAAGGTCGTTCGTCCACTTTTAACGATTGAAAGTCAAACTGTAGCGCATCGGCTTCATTTACCACAAAACCGGCATGATTAAAGAATTTTACTTTTAAGCCTGGAATTAAATCACGGTCTAATTCTACTACGTTTAAGTGCCCTTCAGTGGCATCTAACAGGTGTTCGGTAATGGCGCCCATACCGGGACCAATTTCTACCATGTTGTCGCCCACTTTAGGACGAATGCTTTTTACTATATTGCGAATGACGTTATCGTCGTGCAAAAAGTTTTGGCCAAAGCGTTTTCTGGCCTGATGGCCTTTGTGTGTTCGACTCATACTGCTGGTCCTTGTTTGGCGCTTTTACCGTTCTGTGAATTCAAATTACAGCTTGCCATTAGTTCGGCGTAATCAATTGCTGTGTAAAGGCTACCACTGTCTGCGGTTCCGGTTCCAGCTAGATCGAGTGCTGTTCCATGGTCTACCGAGGTGCGAATAATAGGCATGCCTAATGTAATGTTAGCCGCTTGTCCAAAGCCTTTGTATTTTAGTACAGGTAAGCCTTGGTCGTGGTACATAGCCAATACCACGTCACCTTGCTTTAATACCTTGTCGGTAAACAGGGTGTCGGCAGGCAGTGGTCCTATCAAGTTAATACCTTGAGCGCGAAGTTTGTCTAAAGTAGGTTCGATAACTTCAATTTCTTCGGTGCCCATATGACCGCCTTCACCTGCGTGAGGATTTAATCCGCATACTAGGATATTGGGGTTGGCTAGGCCAAAATATTGTTTTAGGTCGTTGTTTAAAATAGTTGTAACTTGAGAAATACGTTGTTCAGTAATGGCCACTGGCACATCTTTTAGCGGTAAGTGAGTTGTTACTAATGCCACCATTAAACCTTTTGTAGCCAGCATCATGACCACTCTTTCTGAGCCTGTGTATTGTTCTAAATATTCTGTGTGCCCAGTGAACGGAATACCAGCATCATTAATAACACCCTTGTGCACCGGCGCTGTGACCATCGCATCAAACTCACCGTCTAAACATCCTTGGGCTGCACAGGCAAGGGTTGCTAAAATATAAGGGCCATTAGCTGGGTTTAGTTTGCCAACTTGCTCAGGCTCTGCCAGTTGAATTGGCTTAACCCATATTTCACCGGCTAATGCCGGTGCTTTATCGGCTGGGTTGTAGGCCTTGATCGTTAATGGCAAACCTAAAACAGCTGCGCGGCGCTGCAATAATGCTGGGTCACAAATGGCTATAATCTGACTTGCATGGTTTTTTTGTGCAAGTTGCACTGTTAAGTCTGGACCTATGCCAGCGGGTTCGCCAACGGTTAGGGCTAGCCTATAGCTCATCTTTAATTTCCACATAGGCATCGGTACGAATCTGGCGTAACCAAATAGGCAGTTCTTCTTCAAAGCGACGGCTATACAATAATTGACGAGCTTGGTTGCGCTGAATTTCTTCACCTAAGTCTTTGTTGCGGTAATCGGTCACTTCTAATACATGCCAGCCGAATCTAGATTTAAACGGCTTACTAAGCTCACCTTTTTTAGATTCTTTCATGGTTTTTTCAAATGCAGGAACCATGTCACCATCGTTTACCCAATTTAAATCTCCGCCATTTACTTTGCTGCCAGGGTCGTCGCTGAATTCCTTGGCCAGCTTAGCAAAGTCTTCACCAGATTTAATACGCTTGTAGATCTTTTTAATTAGCGCTTCGGCTTGTTTGTCTGAGCGAATTTGATTTTCTTGAATCAGTATATGGCGAGCCTTGGTTTGCTGAACGAGCTTACTTGCACCACCACGTTTTTCATTAATTTTAATAATATGAAAACCACTGGCACTGCGAATAGGGTCACTGACGTCGCCTTTTTTCAGGGATGGCACTACATTAGCGAATAAAGAAGGCAGTTCAGCTTGCTTTCTCCAGCCTAGGTCGCCGCCTTTAAGTGCATTACGACCCTCTGAATTAGAGATAGCTGTTTGTGCAAAGTCATCGCCGTTACGTAAATTTTTAACTAGAGTACGAGCTTTTTTCTCAGCGGCTTTAAGTTGATCGCGACTGGCTTGACTTGGTACTTGAATCAAAATATGGCCTAAACGGTATTCTTCTTCAGATGCACTTTTACCACGGCTGCTGTTAAGAAATGCATCAACATCTTGCTCACTAATTTGAATCTTGTTACCGACTCTGTAACGTTGCACTTCTGAAATTAAGCGCTCACGACGAATTTGTTCGCGGGCTTGTGGATACGACACGCCGTCTTTCTCAAGAGCCGCTTTAAAATTACTTAGCGATAGATTGTTTTGTTTGGCTATAGTCTGAATTGTTTGATTAAGTTGCTGATCACTAATGCGCATACCAGAACGTTCAGCCAGTTGTAGCTGAATACTCTCTACTACTAGGCGCTCTAATACCTGGGTTTTTAAAACGGCATCGGGCGGTAGTCGTAAACTTTTACTTTGATTTTTTACCACGCTGATTCTATTGTTTAAATCACTTTGTAAAATTATGTCGTCGTCAACAATCGCGATAATCTTATCTAATGTTTTTATTTGGCCATGGCTTAACGCACTGGCAAGTATCGCCGCCGCAATCAGTAAAGTAGTTCCTAATTTATTAATAATCATGTATCTGCCTTTGTCCATAACCTAAAATTCTTTCGCTTAATATTTCGTCTGTTTTACTGCCCAGAATACCTAGGCCTTTCAAGTGTAATTGCAGCATAAACTGATAATCTTTAGTGCTGCTGCTCACCGTATGTTCTTCGTAAGTAGCTTGCACTCGCCAGCAACAATTTTGGTATTCAAGACCAAGAATACCTTCAATATTTAGCAGGTTCTCATCTTCCAAAGCTGTTTTTTCAGCTGCGCTGTAAGCATATATATCTTGTTTCTTTTGCCCGTAAAGTGCCCACCTATCGTTAATAGGTACAAACAACGATACACCTACTTGCTTTTGGTTAGTTGATTCAACCTGTGTAAAGTTCATATCTAATAAAAAATGATCTTGCTTTAGATAGTTAAGCTGGGCGCTGGCTTTTTCTAAGTCTGCTTCATCGCCTGATGCATAAGGATTGTACAACGCGTCTATTTTAAAGCGCCAATTGTCTGCAAATAGCCACTGTATTTCGCCTGCCATAGAAGAGCTATTGGTTTTGTCTAGTGTTTCTAAATTAGTATCTCCGGGAGTTAGTTCTACTCTTCTATCATCAAAGTAAAATACCTGCCCTAGGCTGGCTCTGAACACCTCTGTACCTGGCTCGTTTAAAAAGCGAGTGGTTACTCCAAAGCTAAGTTGCTGGGTATCACCAATACGGTCTAAGCCAGTGAAGCGGTTAGCTCTAAAAATAGAGTTGTAGCCAAATGTAGTTTCAGTGGTGTCAAATAATGGGATGTTACTTTGATCTTCGAAAGGGGTATAGGCCAGCATGATTCTAGGTTCTAAGGTTTGTGTGAACCCTTGATTTAGTATGCGGCTTTCCCGTTCAAAATATAGGCCTGCATCTATGCTTGCCGTATATATGCTTCGACTGGTTTCGTCTTGGAAGCCGTCGGTAATAGCAGTAGCATCTAAATTTTGAAAGCTGTACTGGCTACTAAAAAATTGCAGTGACGGTTTTACAAAGCCATATAAGGTTTGCACTGGGTATTCAAATTTTACGTCGGCGTGTAAACGTTCGCCATCTATTTTATTTGCCCCAGTTAATTGGTCATTATCGCGGGTAAAGCGTGTAGCTTGTATTTTAAAGTCATAATTGAACTCATTAGGAGCAGTTGAGTTTAGTTTGCTCAATTCAATTTGAGGCAGTCTATGATATGGCTTAGATGCATCGGCAATGCTGCCATCAATGGTTTGGTATTGTTCTAGGCGAGTTAAAAATTTCCAGCTATTGTCATTGAACTCTAGCTCGGCATTTTGCTTTAGATAACTACTACGGTTAATAACACCCGAGCGAGAAAAGTCATCGTCAAAGTCTATGTCAGAAACTTCTTGATAATTAATACGGTTTTGCCAGTGCTTGCCAATACTAACATTATGCTGAAGACCCCGTGACCAGCGTTCACTGTTTTCACGGTAGTCGGCGTCGTCACTGTCTAGTTCATTGGCTTTATCATTGCCAAGGTAACTAAAGTCTATTTGCCCTTCACCTAAAATATTTAAATAACGGAATTCATTTTCGGCCATTAGTCCATGTTCGCGCAGATACCTTGGCGTAAAAGTGTCGTCGTAATTTGGGGCTATATTAATATAAAATGGGGTGGCAAATTCGGTAATACTCACATTCAGCGGCGTATTGTCGTAAGACGTAACACTTAGGCCTAGTTCGGGGTTTAAAAAGCCGGTTAACCTTTGCTGGCCTACCGGAAAGCGATAGTAGGGCAGGTATAAAACGGGAATTTCCATGATTCTTAAACGGCCATGATAGGCTTCGCCATAGCCTTTTTGTTGGTATATATTAATCTCACCAGCCATTATATCCCAGTCATTATGTCCAGGTTCACAAAATGTATAGCTCGACTCTTTAAGCGACAGGCTGTTGCCATTGCTAGTTATAATTGTCTCAGCCGAACCACGCATGTGAGAGTCTGCGATAGTATATCGGCCTTGTGATAATTCAACCTGAAGGCTGTTGGTATTGTATTCAAGTTGCTGTGCTGTAATGGCTATTTGCTCATCGCTAAACACAATGTTGCCGTTAAACTGAGCGGTACCTGACGCTTTCTGATAGAGCATGGTGTCAGATTGAATTCGACGCCCCTGTTGTTCTGCTGTCACATTTCCACTGAAGGTTGCGCCAGTTACTTCATTAAAATCCACTTTATCGCTTTCAACACTTAACGCGTTGCCAGTACCAAAGATTTCTGTGGGCACAATATAGTCCCCAGTACAAAAGCTAGGTAGGCGAGCTTGGTGCTCGGGAGTTAACATCGAGCGCTCTCGCCAGTTTAGCGAATACCACTCATTTTGAGAGGTTGTCAGCTCTTCAGTCAGCTCTTCAGTCAGCTCTTCAGTCAGCTCTTCAGTCAGCTCTTCAGTCAGTTCTGCAGCCAACATAAATGATGCTGCAAAATGCTGGATAAATAGGGCGGTAAAAATAAGCCCAGTACGTGGCATGTTGTTGAAATTCCTAATCAAATCTAAAACTTATGGTATCGTTCACCCAGAACTTTAAAATTGTACGTTTTATCCCACATAAGGGCCAGTATTCCCCATGGAT
>JAWUVO010000110.1:0-16459 GCA_034112325.1 Bermanella sp.
CCTAATTGAACTCTTGGTAAGCGTTACCATATTAAGCATATTAATATCGACCGGTGTACCTAGCTTATTATCCCTAGTGGCTCGATATCAATCTTTTAGCGCTGTTTCAACTCTAAAAAAAATGATTACCTACACCAGAAACAAAGCAATTGATGGACAAATGAATACCACAGTTTGTCCAATAATAAATGCTAATTGCACCAATGATTGGTCGCAGGCCATAACCGTTTTCACTGACAATAATTCAAATAGAATAATTGATTCAGATGACACCATCCACTATCAAACCCAAGTAGACCCCAAAGCTGGATACTGGCAGAAAAACAGAGCAAACATGCCTTTTATTAAATTCAATCAACTAGGTCATGCATTTTCTAGCTCTGCAACTCTTCTATACTGCCCAAGGTCTGGCTCACTAAGCCATGCTAGGCAAATCATTATTAGCTTTCAAGGACGAGTCCGCATTAAAAAATACCTGTCAAGTAACGGCACTCCTTACAGCAATATACTGCCATTATCTTGTTTATAAGCGCCATTAAGGTAGCTACCACCTATTAATACTTTGAAATCTACTTGGCATTAATGTGCGCCAGTGCACATGATGCCTTTAAAGCCTCCCCTCAAGCCTTGAATTTAGACCGTTAATCCGTTTCCATTAGATATTATATCGCCTTGGCTATTATATTATTAATATGAATATGAATATAAATAACATAATGAACATAAATTGCCTTTACCAGAAAGGTATAACGCTCATTGAGCTGATGGTCGCTCTCTTTATACTAGGCATTATAACAGCCACTGCCGTGCCTAGCATGCAGAGCTTTTTAGGAAAAAAAAATATAGAGTCTTCAGTCAAAATTTTAGACCAAAGCATCAGAGCTGCTCGTACACAAGCTGTTGATAGAAAAACCAGAGTTAGCTTGCGCCCAATCGCTAACGGCGCTGATTGGAGTGGCGGCTGGCAAATGGAGGTTACCAGCACTGCAGAGGTAATTAGACAAATAGATACCATAGCTAGTAGCTTGGTGGTTTCAAGTAATGTATTTACCAGTGGCAATCCACTTATCTTCGAACCATGGGGGGCCGCAGTACAAACAGGGTCCTTTACCATGAGCTTTGCAGATTGTTCAAATGACAGTCAATTATTTACTTTCACTATTTTAGCTTCGGGACTCACTAAGAGAACCCAAATCGTCAATCCAGGGTGCTAACTATGAAAAACCTGCAGCGCGGCTTCGCAATGATTGAAGTAATGGTGACAGCCGTAATACTGGTAATAGGCATCTCTGGCATGGGCTTGCTGCTGTTAAAATCCATACAAAGCTCGCAAGATAATGCACAAAAATCTCAAGGCATGTGGATAGTACAAGATCTTGCTGGAAGAATGCGTGCTAACTCAGAGGGTATGAGAGCCAAGGCCTACGAGACGGATGCAGTTATAAGTTGCGACCCCATTAAAATGTGCAGTGACTATATTAATAACGCTAATGCCTCACAAGCAAGCGCCACATGTGACGCAGCAGAAATGGCTACATTCGACCTTTGGGTCACTATTTGTGGGATTAGCGATGAAATATCAATAACGGTTCCGGGTGCTATAGGGCCAGGTGGCCCAGAACCTGATTCTGAATACTTTTTATACGATAGTCCTTCTGACTTTATTTTAAATCCTGTTTTAAATATAGACTGCACCAATACCATTGCACGTGTAAGCACCAGTACAGCACAACCAGACTGTGTTCAATATTTCATTGGCCTAACATGGGATACCAAGCTACAGCAAGGTGCAGCAACAGCCGATGATCGAGTGTTTCAAAGTCAATACAGCATGGTATTGGAGTTAAATTAATGAAAGCACAAAACGGTTTTTCTCTTGTTGAATTAATGGTGGCATCTTTCATAGGTGTCGTTCTACTGGCAGGCGTAACCAATCTACTAATCACCACCAATAAATCGGTTAGTCTGAGCGACGGGCTGGCGCAAAACCAAGAAACGGGTCGCTTTGCTATGGATTATTTAAGTAATTTTATTCGTAAAGCAGGTTATAACTCCGACTTTATTACGTTTACTCCGCCGTTATTATTAAACTCTGGAGACCTTGCATGCCCAGCCTTAGGTATGGCTTGCGCAGCCAATAACCCTGGAACTAGGGGGGACAGAATATCAGTGCCTTTCACAATAGCTGAAGGGGAATCTATGCGCAGCTGTGCCGGAACCGACTTAGTTGCAACAGCATTAACCGGTAGCCGAAGATTTTCTAGCGTCTTTTGGGTAAACGATGTTGTAGACTCAGTTAACGAGAGAGATTTGCAGTGCGGAACTTATGATATAGATGGTGGAGATTGGATAGATAGTAACGTCTCCATTTTGAGCAATGTAGAGGCGTTTGAATTCTTAGTGGGCCTTGCTGACTCATCAGGTAGTAAAAGTGCTTCTCACTATGTGACAGTAGATCAAGTGACTGACAACAACTTAATACGGAGTATCCGTATAGCGATTTTAACCACCAGTCAAGACCAAGTTAATCAGGCTAAAGTTCAGTCTAAATTAGCGTTTCGAAAATATGCCCTACTTGATAATTTTTATGAGCCTAACAATGATGGGCAAATACGCAATATTTTCAGTAATACCATCGAACTCCCCAATGCTATAGAAGCGGCGAGATAATATAATGACTCATACTATTAAAAAACAATCTGGCTCAACTTTAGTTGTAGCGCTAGTTATACTAACCATCATTACTATGGTCTCTATATACTCTTTAGAAGGGACAAACTTACAAAGTAAAATGATTGCAAATAGCTTTTTTACCTCTATAACATATCAAGAGTGTCGTAACGAACAAGAATCTAACATTCGTTTTTATAATCTTAACGGGGGAACAAGAAGAAGTGCACTTATAGATATTAGATCTTCGGCCACGCTATCCTCGACGACCCAGTCAATCACCCTAGCCGATTTAGTTCATCCGCCAAAATCTGACTCAATAACCATGGACTGGACCTATTTAAGAGAGGCTCCTGCATCGAGAAGTGGCTATGACCTTGATATAGAAAGCCCAACTGTTGCGTATCTGTACGAAAATGACTGCACCTCAGTCTATCGCTTTGCCAACAACAGCCAAACATTAGGCATTACGGTAGAAGCTTTAAAAGAAACTGGTAAATTTGATTAAAAGGGAATCCTATGAAATATTTTTTAAATGTAATCACACTGAGTATTTTACTTGCTTACAGTTTGCCAAGTCTCGCAGCAACTGCGTTAGACATAGCGCTAGAGATGAAAGCCTTTCAAGTAGAATACTATGACACCAGTAATACCGGCCAAGTTAGAGTCAAGGGTTGCAGCCAATGTGCAGAAAAATTATATAAATTTAATGCAAGTGTAAGAGTCACAAATAAAGGTAAAGCCGTTTCGATTAAGCAATTATTAGAGGATCAATGGTCAGCAAAACATGCAACCATTTTCCTAAATCCTAGTAATAATACCATCATTCATATCGCATATTAATTAAGGAGATGATTATGGGATTTTTTAATACAAAAACCACTATAAACATCCGTGCCCTGTTAATTTTCGCGGCCGTTTTTTCCTCATCGTATGCCGATGATACTGAAATATATGGCACTAATGGTGCTACCGATGAAAATAAATATGCGCAACCTAATGTAATGATCGCTCTTGATACATCAGGCAGCATGCTAGGTGCAGTAGTAACGGGAGAAGCTTATGATAAGACTGCTACTTATAGTGGTGACTATACACGGATAATAACTAATCCTAACTCTACTAATATTGAAGGCTTCAGTAAAAACCGCTTTGAAAATGGCAATTCCAATTGTGCCGACGAGCTGGCCACGCTAGCTACTGATGGCTTTGTAACATCCAGGTTTAGAGAAGCTGACCTTGCGCAGAACAGATGGGTGGAACTAACTGCTGGTGATGAGACCAATAAATGGATCCAGTGCAGTGATTGGGGGCAGTGGTATACCCTTTACTCTCCACATTATATGAATTGGTTTAAAACAAATGCCGTCACCCGTATGAAAGTTGTACAGGATGCAATTGTGAGTCTTGTAGATAATCTTGAAAATGTAAATGTTGGTCTTATGCGTTTTGATCCTAACTGGGAAGGTGGCTGGATAGACGTTGCCATAGGTGAGGTTGCTAATGTAAGAGAAAGTATAAAAACGAAAGTAAATACCTATAACCCTGATGGTGGTACACCCTTGACCGAAGTGCTGCATGAAGCAGGCCTATATTTTCATGGCAAAACGCCATTATATGGTAAAGATGATAGTGTCAGTGATTCAATATCAGATAATAAATACAGATCACCCATTAAAGCTCAGTGCCAAAAAAATAATGTAATTCTGTTTACTGACGGGGAGCCTTCAGTTGACGAGGGGGTAAATGAAATAGTTGCAACTAACATAGCAGCCATGAATATCCCTGCCGCAGTGGGTATAGATACCAGTTGCAGCAGCACCTCTGCGGACGGAACATGCCTTGATGAGCTGGCGTATTACCTAGCCAATACAGATGCATCCACTACCCATCTTAATGACCAACTTGTTAGTACTTACACCATAGGCGGCTTCGGCTTAAGTAGTGCTGTCGAGTTGCTGTCTAAAACAGCCCTAAGAGGACAAAATGGCAAAGACGGAGGCTATTATGCAGCCGATAATGCCGAGGAATTATCATCCGTTTTGGCCGAGATCTTCGAAAGTATCTTAGCCACCAATACCACCTTCACGGCCCCTGCTGTGTCAGTAAATGCGTTTAATGCCTCAGAGAACAGAGATGAACTATATTACGCTCTGTTTAGACCCTCTGATAAAACTGACTGGGCCGGTAACTTAAAAAAATACAAACTAAGTGCCGATGGGCTAGTGCTAGACCAATCACGCTTACCTGCTATTGATCCGAGCACTGGGTACTTTGCTTCAACGGCAGCAGGGTATTGGAATACTACCAGCCCCACTGTAGCCGATGGTGGAATTGTAGATGCGGGAGGCTTTGCTTCTCAATTGGGCTCCACACGAAATATTTTCACTGACACTGGTGTTAACCAGGTTGGCGGAGTTAATATACCAACGGCTTTAGTCTCTTTAGACGCTTCGGGAGCCACTAGTAAAGAACTATTAGGGTTGGATAGTACGGCTACTGCTGAAGAGTTCAGTCAATTAAAAAACTGGGTCAAGGGCCAGGATGCTGCAGATGAAGACGGCGATGCCGACTTAACTGAAAGTCGAAAATCAATAGGAGATCCATTGCATAGCGAGCCCTTGGTTGCTACATATGGTGGAACCTCAACCGACCCAGATAGCACTATTTTCTTTGGCACAAACCAAGGATTTATCCACGCTGTTAATGCAAAGACTGGTGTCGAAGTTTTTTCTTATATTCCAAAAGAAATGCAAGCTAATCAAAAAACATACTTTGACAACAATTTAGCCGCCGCTAACAGACCCTATGGTATGGACGGATTAATCTCATCGTGGATTAAAGACTCCAATAGAGACGGGGTTATATTTAACCCAGATGACACCTTACAGGGCGGAACTACAGCAGAAAGTAAAGAGCACTTTTATATATATGCTGGTATGCGCAGAGGTGGTCGTAATTACTACGCCCTTGATGTGACTTATCGAAATGCACCAAAACTATTATTTAAAATAAAAGGCGGCCCCGGTGGAACGGCTGGGTTTGAAAAATTAGGACAAACTTGGGGTCGAATGACCATCGCTAAGGTTATGTTTAAAGGTACACAAAGACAAGTTGCCTTTATTCCTGGTGGCTATGATACAGACCAAGATACAAACACAACCCGCTTGGATGATGATCAAGGCAATGTGATATACATGGTTGACGCTAAAACTGGCGAACTACTATGGACCGCCAGTAATAGTAATGCGAATACTATAATTGCCGATATGGACAATAGCATTCCTGCAAGCATTAGCGCGATAGATATCAATGGCGATGGAAACGTTAATTACTTTTATGCGGCTGATACCGGTGGCCGAGTTTTACGCTTTGATATTAATCAAGATAATGAATCGGCTAATCAATTTGCCAACGGTGGTGTAATTGCTGATTTGGCAGAAAATAATACGGCTAGTAATCGAAGATTTTATAGTAAGCCAAGCGTTTCTCTAGTGAAAGATAAACAAAACTCTGACTACTTAAGTATTGCACTGGGTTCAGGCCACCGAGCCGCCCCCATCAGTAATAAAGCGGTGCAAGATCGCTTTTATGTGATTAAAGACTTTAATGTCAAACCAAGAGCGACGACATCATTTAATCTAACAGCTAGAAATGATACCAGTTTTTATGATGCCTACAGACGAACCGAAGCATTACCTACTGTGAGTACTGGCGACCATGATTCTCAAAAGATTTACAATGCTAGTGCTTTGATTACTGGTACAGAGCCGTCTAGCTCTATGAAGAACCTTATGATTAAAGGCGCAGGCTGGTATGTTAACCTAAGCAGTGTAGGTGAGAAATCATTTACTCAGGCGACTACTTTTGCAGGCGCTATTCTCTTCACTACCTTTAGTCCTTCAGGGGTAACACTTGGTTGTGGTGCTGATACTGGGATTGCCCGTTTATATGCTTTAGATCAGCGCTGGGCCAGTCCTGTAATGGATTTGAATAATGACGGGAAAATAGATGAAAAGGACGGTTCAAAAGTACTTGCTCACTCAGGTATTGCTCCACGCCCAGTAGTGATTTATCGCGCAGACGGTGGAAAAAGCATTGCTATTGGTACCGAAACAATTGACGATTCAAGATTTGAAGAGCAAGCATCTGATCTAGACTGTTTAAACGGTGCTCCAGGAGCCTGCTCTGCCGAAGTTAAAAAGTGTGAAAACAACAATTGTTATGTTGTCCCTGTCTACTGGCGCCAAAATGACTCTATTTAAGATAAGAGATACTATGAAAAAGCAAACAGGTTTTACCCTAATCGAGCTAATGATTGTTGTAGTTATCATTGGCATAATTGCGGGCTTTGCAATACCGTCCTACCAAAATAATGTTGAAGCGACGTCGAGAAAAACAGCTATGAATGAGCTTTTATCGGTGATGGCTGCCCAAGAGGATTATTCTGTTAATAATGCCTCATATGCTGGGACGCTAGCCGCATTAAACTTAAGCAATCCTTACGAAGTGGCTAATAATAGCTACCGGATCAGCATTGGTGTCTGTGCAGGTGCATTAATATCTAATTGTGTATTATTAACCGCTACCCCCATTAATAATCAAGGTGGTGGACCGTTAACGTTAAATAGTCGCGGTGTTAGAACACAAAATGGGGCAAACGGTTGGACCAGATAAGCTATGGCTGTTATTGAGCGCTAAAAGGTCTCAGGCCATCATTTAACATGGCGCTGGATTTTTTGAAACCTCAATGCTAACTATGACGTAATAATTATTTACCGGTTATTGCGTCATTTTTATTTTTCATAATACTAAATATCCTATTCTTCAATATCCCATTCTTGAATATCCTAAAAACTCTCTACCACATTATCGAAACATCCCTATTCTCGTTAAATATTGTATGGTTGAGCTGCTTACCTCAGTGCTTGTGAGTTTATTCGCCAGAGAGATATTTCCATGCTTTAGAGGAATACTGGATTAATTTCCCATCTCACAGACATAAAAAAACCCATGTATTTCTACATGGGCTATAAACACTCGAATCAAAGTATTTAAAGTCGTTTAGGTTGTTACAACCTAGGCATCCTGTGCACCAAATATAGCACTGGCGTTTAGGCCTTGTTTTTCCATTATCTCGCGCATGCGTTTCAGAGCTTCTACTTGGATCTGACGTACACGTTCACGGGTTAAGCCTATCTCGTGCCCTACTTCCTCAAGAGTGCTGGTCTCGTAGCCTCTTAAGCCAAAACGACGAGCAATAACTTCTCGCTGCTTTTCAGTTAAATCGTCTAACCAATGATCTAAGCTATGGCTAATGTCGTCGTCCTGTAGCATCTGACACGGATCGTTTACTGTTTCATCTGCAATGGTATCTAGTACTGATTTCTCGCTGTTGTAACCCAGTGGAGAGTCAACTGAGGTTACTCGCTCGTTTAGGCCCAGCATACGTTTAACATCTGATACTGGCTTATCTAATAGCTCTGCAATTTCTTCTGCGCTTGGTTCATGATCTAACTTTTGAGTAAGCTCACGGGCAGCACGTAAATATACGTTTAATTCTTTAACTACATGAATTGGTAAACGAATAGTACGAGTCTGATTCATAATGGCTCGTTCAATGGTTTGACGAATCCACCAAGTAGCATAGGTTGAAAAACGGAAACCACGTTCTGGGTCAAATTTTTCAACAGCACGAATTAAACCAAGGTTACCTTCTTCAATAAGGTCTAATAAAGTTAAGCCTCGATTGACATAACGACGCGCTATTTTAACCACTAAGCGTAAATTACTTTCAATCATACGCTTGCGCCCTTTCTCGTCTCCCTTACGGGCTAGGCGTGCAAAATGAACTTCTTCTTCAGGTGTTAATAGTGGAGAAAAACCAATTTCATTTAAATAAAGTTGTGTCGCATCAAGATTTTTTTGAACTTCTGTTTCTGACGAAATATCTTCGCCACTTGTATCAACTGAGATCTCAGCTTTTGTTGTTTTAAGATCTTTATTTTCAGCTGTTTTTATTTTTACTGTTTTGAGAGACTTAGCTTTGCTCGTCTTAGCTTTCGCTTTAGTTTTTGCTTTGCCTGTCTCTTCTACTTCAACCAATGCTAAGTCTGATTCAAACTCGTCATGTTGTTGTAATACTTTTTTAGCCGCCATCGCTCTGCCCCACCAATGGTACTGTTATTAAATTGTCGCCCCGAACTTGTATATTCAAGAGTCGTTCCAACTAACAACATATAAGATCAAAAAATCCGATCTACATTGGGAGATAAATATTATCTCACCTTAGGTAGATATAATTTCGGATTAACCGGTTTACCTTGGCGACGAATTTCAAAGTGAAGTTTTACTTTATCCGTGCCGCTAGAACCTATTTCGGCAATAACCTGCCCAGCTTTAACTTTTTGACCTTCTTTAACCAACAATTTTTTATTATGTGCATATGCACTTAAGAATTGCTCGTTGTGTTTGATGATCACTAAGTTGCCATATCCAAGTAGACCGCTACCTGCATAGACGACTGAACCTGCCGCTGCTGCCAATACAGATTCTCCTATGCGACCGGTTATATCAATCCCCTTATTAACGGGTCTTTTTGATGAAAAATTGGCGATTACCTTGCCATCACTAGGCCACTGCCATACGAGGTCTTGTCCGTTTATTTCTACAGTTGGCGATGATTGACGAGTTTTATAGGCACTTGGGCCACTGCCACTAGCTGGCCTTTTTGCTTTCGTCAAAGTTTTGTGGGTATTTATATTTTCCTTCGCATTGAGGATATCATTGTGACTAATTGTAATTTTTTGACCTGGATAAATAATATATGGGTGGCTAATAGAGTTAGCACTCGCTAACTCCTTATAATCCCAACCATAGCGCCATGCCAGTGAAAAAAGTGTCTCGCTTTTTTTCACAATGTGCACACCTTTCGATAACGGAGCTTTACCAAATTTTTGCTCTACTGAAACATAACCAGCACAGCCACTTAAGACAAAAAACGCCAAAAAAATACAGATAACGCTAACCATATTTTTAAGGCCTATCATGTGACTGTATTTTTGACGCTTTAATAACTGCACCTAAACTCCGTTGGGTAAAATTTGTCTTATTATTCGTTTTAATTATTTAATTTAAATTAGTAATTTCAAAATCATCTTAAAAAAAGATATTGATCACATTGTCTTATGCTTGTTTTAGCATTTTGCCAATTTTCTGCTTCTAATAAACCAATTATCGTAGCGATACCAGGGGTATACTTCTGATTATTTATTAGCCAAATATTGTTTTTTAGCTCGATAATCTAGCCATAAAACCCCGAAAAATCCTATTAAAAAAACAGCAATAGAAATAACTAATTCGGGTGAATCATGATTCCAAGGCGCAATTGGTGTATCAATAAATGGTACCGACTCCCCTTTACTATTTAATCGATAGCTTAAAATAGCTTTCCAAGGCCATACTTTAACCAAGGCTCCGATCATAAAACCGGTTAAAAGTGCCAGCAATGAATTGCGATAATGCTCGAACACCCAAGATAAAACTCTAGAAAACGCCATGATGCCAACCAAGCAACCAGCGGCAAAAATACTTAATACGGCAATATCAAACCCTTTTATGGCGGCAATAATTTGTCCATACACACCTAACAACAACATTATAAAGCTGCCTGAGATACCTGGCAGAATCATGGCACAGATGGCTAACGCACCACTTAAGAATAAAACTAACGGGGTTATGGCTACTTCTGTTGGCGCGGCCATACTAATTCCGCCTACCAACACAGTGCCGAAAATAACAAGTATTAGCCGCTTTGCATCCCACTTTTCTACTTGCTGACCCACATGAAATACGCAGGCAAGCACCAAACCAAAAAAACAAGCCCAAGTAGGAATGGGATAGCGCTCTAATAGTAAATGAATAAATTGAGCAAAAATTAGAATACTAGTGGCTGCTCCAAGTAGGATAGAGGTTAAAAAAGTGCCATCAATTTGTATCCAAGCCGCCTTAATACCTTTGTTTTTAACTGTGATCAGGGTGTCTAACCCGACACTTTTAATGCCGTTAATTAGGCGTTCGTAAATTCCCGTTAACAGCGCAATAGTGCCGCCAGATACGCCAGGAACAATGTCGGCAGCGCCCATGGCCATGCCTTTAAGAAAGTTAGATATCATCACAGTGTCCTTAGGGTTATTTTTGCGTGCCAGATAACATTGGTACAAACATAACGGGTTCAAGTATATGCTTGGCAAAACCATCTTCTTCCCGCACGACCAAAATCAAGTCCTGTTTATCGCTATCGCCCATTGGTAAAATCAAACGTCCGGCGACTTTTAGCTGTTCGGCTAACTCTGGTGGTACTCGATCGGGGGCAGCGCAAGACAAAATAGCATCATAAGGCCCTTCTTCTGGCCAGCCCCAGTTGCCGTCTGAATGTTTGAACTTCACATTATTAATGCGTAATAAAGCCGCTGTTTTTTTCGCTTTAGCTTGCAATGGAGCAATACGCTCAACACTATAAACACGGCCAACCAGCTGAGATAACACCGCTGTTTGATAACCGCAGCCCGTTCCTATCTCTAATACGTTATCTAACGGACCCGCTTCTAATAACAGCTCGGTCATTTTTGCTACTATATAAGGTCGACTAATTGTTTGACCGAAGCCGATGGGAAGCGAGCTATCTTCGTATGCGCGGTGGCTTAATGCCTCGTCAATAAAAATGTGGCGTGGTGTGTCTGCCATAACCTCTAAAACATCTTTGTTTTTAATGCCTTGCTGCTTTAAGCGAGATACCAAACGATCTCGTGTTCGTTGACTGGTCATGCCAATCCCTTGTAACTGCAAAGGGGTCATTTGTCTGATTCCTGCATTTTACTATTTGTCTTCAAGCAAGATTGTAGCTGCTCATTGCCGTCGTAAGCAGTCATATCCACTTGAATAGCTGTAATTGAAACCCTGTTATTGGCAACCGCATAAAAGTCGGTTCCCGGGCCAGCATCGTTGCCATTGCCGACACCGTTTATCCAGTAATAGTCTTGACCATGAGGGCTTTGTGCCTTGACTGGAGGATCGCAACGGTGCCTGTGGCCTAAACGGGTAATTTCGATACCTTTGAGTTCGTCAAAGGGGACGTCGGGCACGTTAATATTAATCACTGTGCGGTCCGGTAAAATTAGCGATTGCAGCTGGGGTAATATATCGATGAGGACTCGCGCAGCTGTTTCAAAATACTTTTTTCCGACCAGTGAAACAGCAATTGGCGACTGAGCTAAAAAACGTCCTTCCATGGCTGCGGCCACAGTGCCTGAATACAAAACGTCGTCACCAAGGTTAGCACCTGAATTGATGCCTGAAATAACCCTTACAGGCTCTTCTAAGCACAATGTGTTCATGCCCAAATTTACACTGTCTGCAGGTGTACCGTTTACACTAATAAAACCGTTTTTCTGAGTGGTAGGTTTTAAAGGACGGTCTAGGGTTAAAGAATTACTTGCACCACTACGGTCTTGGTCTGGCGCTACAACAAAAATTGAATGCCCTGCTTCAAGCATAGATTTAGCCAGTTGCTCTAGCCCAGGGGCAAAAACACCGTCATCGTTGGATAATAAAAAAGTCATTCGAGGTTCTCACTTTTTTCATTATGCCCAACACCCTCAACACCCTCGACAACTGGTAAGTGATGATCCACTTCGACAATATTACCTAACTCACGTAAAACAGACGTAGCAAATAAACCAGAGCCCAATTCAAAATTCAATACTAGTACGTCTTCTGCTTGCCACTGCCATGTTAGGTCTGGCAATAATAATCGACTAACTCGTCGCTCTTGTTTCATGCCTTGCCTAACAATACCTTGCGCAAACAGATCGTTAGCTTCTACCACCGTTTTTTCGATGGCATCAAGCTCACCTGCGGCGACACTTTCACCTTTACCCCAAAGTGCGCAGGTAGGATGAATATCTTTTTCATTGAAACGGCTTTTTTCTTCATCGCTGTGTTCTTGAGCAAAACCACGCAAGCTACCAGAAAATCCAAACACTTCGCCTTCAATTGGCTTATCCCATGAGTTGGAGTTAACACGCTTGGCTAGCATATGATTAAATAAATATGAGCGGGATGCAGAAAAGTACATAGATGCTTTTTGGCGATTACGGGGACGCTTGCCGGTTTGATAAAGCTTTGCAGCCTGAAACAAATTTTCGTTATTGTTACCAAAGCGCTGCTGGCCAAAATAATTGGGAACACCGTTGTTTTTAATTAATTCTAAACGCTCTTCAATATCGCTTTTGATACCTTGAACATCACGAATCACCAAACGAAACTGGTTTCCACCCAAGGCACCACGTTTTAATTTAACGCCATAAAAACCTTTTTCAATCAGCGTAAACTCGTCTTTATTAAACAGGTGAGTTAAATCGGGTTCTTTATTTTTAATAGGCAAGCTAAACCATTGGCGTGTTACCGCGTGCCTGTCTTTCAAACCCGCATAACCCACATCTTTTAAATCAATTTTTGCATGATTAGCTAACTGTCTAGCCAGCCAATGGGTATTGCTGCCTTTTTTTTCTATGTATAAATATAAATGTGGGCCCGTTTCAGTAAGCTCCCTATTGGTAATTTCACTTACGCTAAAGTCTTCTTCTAGACTTTTGAAGGATGCCGTCATTTCCAATTCAGGATAAGCTTTAGGCCATTGTGTATCAAAGGTAATTACTGCAGGTTTATTCACTTGCTCTGCGCTGTTTAAGTCTACTTCGTTATTCATACTAGCTATCCATTACTCTTAAATAAAAGTGCAACGGCTTCAACAGCTATGCCTTCTTTTCTGCCCACAAAACCAAGCTTTTCGGTTGTTGTGGCTTTTACGTTCACTTGATCTAATGCTAAATTTAAATCGGCTGCAATATTGCTTCGCATGACGTTTATATGTGGTGCCATTTGTGGTGCCTGCGCCATGATAGTTATATCTAGATTTGCCACGCTATATCCTTTTTCTGCAACACTTGTCATTACCTGTTTAAGTAAATCGCGACTGTCTGCATTTGCATAGGCGGGGTCGGTATCAGGAAAATGATGACCAATATCTCCAAGTGCAGCCGCGCCTAGTAATGCATCGCTTAGTGCATGTAAAGCCACGTCACCATCACTATGGGCTAATAATTCACTTTCATAAGGAATCGCAACACCACAAATAATAATATTAGCATTTTCTTTTTTAGCTGAAAATTTATGGACATCAAATCCATGACCTATTCTGAACATTATAAATTCTCTTTTAATAAATAGGCTTTAGCCAACGCTAGGTCGCCTGGCTGCGTCACTTTTATATTACTGGGGTCGGCTGCGATCATTTTGGGCGACAGTCCAAAATGCTCTAATGCTGATGCCTCATCAGTAATATTAATATCGTCATCTAAAGATTTTTCAATCGCTTGCTGCAGTATTCCTAAAGGCGCCATTTGCGGTGTAAGCGCGTGCCATAAATTATCTCGCGCGACGGTTGTTAATACATAACCACTGGCATTGGTGCGCTTCATCGTATCGCGCACTTGCAAACCCAATAAAGATCCTTGTTCACAGGCACTGTCTAATAGCTTCTGTAAGTCACTTTGCTTGATACAAGGACGTGCAGCATCGTGCACCATAACTTGCGACGCCTGATCTATAGCTAGGTTATTGTTTAAGTATTTCAAACCATTCAGCACCGAGTGAAACCGTTGAGCACCACCGTGACAGGTGTCAATTTTAGGGTGGTTGAAAATACTCAGTTGTTGCCAGTATTTATCTTCAGGGGAAACCACTACTATAATTTTTTCAATGGCTGAAAAAGCTAACAGACGGTTGAGGGTGTGCTCTAAAATAGTCGCATTCAATAGGGTTAAGTACTGCTTAGGCCGATCAGCCTGCATTCGAGTACCAATACCTGACGCCGGAACCACTGCATACAATTTAGGCACTATTGTTTGCCTTCTAGTTTTGGCTTAGGAGTTACCACAATAAAATAGGTTTCATCTTCTTTAACCATACCTAATTCTTTTCGTGCCTTAGCTTCGATAGAACCCATACCCGACTTAATAGCCGTAATCTCTTCTGCTAGGACTTGATTACGAGCATCAATTTCTGCATTAATTTCTTGCTGCTCAACAATGCGTTCTTGCAAAGCAATACTGGCGCGCACACTGCTTTCGTCAAACCACAATTGATATTGTAGCCATATAAAAAGCACCAGTACAATTGGCTTCCAAATGTGTTGTTTTAAAAAATCTAGCGGCGCCATTTTATTATTATCTGCCCTAAAGCTAATGTATTGATAGTGCAAAACAGCTATTTCAAATAGCATAAAAGGGAAACCGCAGTTTCCCTTTCATTTAATCGCATCACAAACGTAATCGATTTTTCTTACTTTTTAAAGTATTTAATAGAGCTTAATCTAAGTCGCTTAAGCAACGCGGAAAGCTCTACTGACCTTTAATTTCTGAGCGGCCATTATATATGGCTTTATCACCCAGCTGCTCTTCAATGCGCAACAGACGATTATATTTAGCCACACGGTCTGAACGACATAAAGAACCTGTTTTAATTTGTCCTGCACATGTGCCTACCGCTAAATCGGCAATAGTAGTATCTTCTGTTTCACCTGAACGGTGAGAAATAACCGCAGTAAAGCCAGCTGCCTGAGCCATTTGAATCGCTTCAAGAGTCTCTGTAAGCGAACCAATTTGATTGAACTTAATTAGAATTGAGTTTGCAATTTTTTCATCAATACCGCGCTTTAAAATCTTGGTATTTGTTACAAACAAATCATCACCAACTAGCTGAACTTTGTCGCCAAGTTTTTCAGTTTGGTATTTCCAACCAGCCCAATCACTTTCGTCTTGACCATCTTCTATCGATACAATTGGATACTGGTCACATAGATCAGCTAAGTAGTCTGAGAATTGTTCAGCTGAGAATACTTTTCCTTCACCTGCTAAATCATATTTACCATCTTTATAAAATTCAGTAGATGCGCAATCTAGCGCTAGGGTTATGTCTTTACCAAGTTCGTAACCAGCATTTGAAACCGCTTCTTTAATGACTGCCAATGCGTCTGCATTAGAAGCCAGATCGGGGGCAAAACCACCTTCGTCACCTACCGATGTGCTAAGGCCTTTGGCTTGCAGTACTTTTTTAAGATTATGGAAAATTTCAGCGCCAGCTTGTAGGCCACGGCTGAATGTTTTAAAGCCTACTGGCTGAACCATAAACTCTTGAATGTCTACGTTGTTATCTGCGTGCTCGCCACCGTTGATAATGTTCATCATAGGCAAAGGCATGCTGAACTTACCTGGTGTACCATTTAATTCAGCAATGTGTTCGTACAATTCAATACCTTTTGCCACTGCGGCTGCTTTTGCAGCGGCAAGTGATACAGCTAAAATTGCATTTGCACCTAATTTAGCTTTGTTTTCTGTTCCATCTAACGCTAACATTTTTTCGTCTAGCGCACGCTGATCAGTTGCGTCCATGCCTAATAATGCTTGTTTAATATCGCCATTAATATTGGCTACAGCCGTTAAAACACCTTTACCTAAAAAGCGTGTTTGGTCGCCGTCACGTAATTCTAACGCTTCGCGTGAACCAGTTGATGCGCCTGATGGGGCACATGCTGTTCCAAAAAATCCGCCTTCTAATAAAACGTCAGCTTCTACCGTTGGATTACCACGGCTGTCCATTACTTCACGCGCTTTGATGTTTACGATCTTAGCCATACTAGCTATATCTCCGTTATATTTTTAAAAAATCT
>JAWUVO010000111.1:0-8450 GCA_034112325.1 Bermanella sp.
AAGTCGTCTTCGAGGTCTGCCGAGTTGTTGGCAACGTCACCAGAAACTGTTTGATCCCAGTAGTAACTGCCTGCATAAAAGTCCACTAATGGAAGCGCGCTGGCTGCTTGGGGTAATACTGCAGCAAAAGCCGCTGCCGTTAGGATTTTTTTCATTTTTATGATCCTTATACTTTTAGAATGTGGTCAACTACTTAAACTACCACGGGTTTTAACTAACTGGCAAATTTAAGCATAAAACCAAGCGAAAAACAGCTTCTATTAGGCTTAACTGTAACAATTTAGTGGTAACTTGTTACAGTTCACACCACGGAAAACCATTTTCTTGCGTTGCTAATAGAACCGAGTCTTTTTTCCAGTGAAATCCGTTTGAAATCGCATCAAGGGCCACTGCAACATTATTATTTTTTTCACTAATATGAGTAGCCACTAAAAACTGTAAATTTTCACAGTTTATATTATTCAATAACTGAGTTGCCTGCTGATTATTTAAGTGACCTAACGACCCCTCTACCCTAGCCTTTAATCTAGGAGGGTAAGGTCCCATTCTAAGCATTTGCACATCGTGATTTGTTTCTAACATTAAACCATGGCAATCATCGTAGACACTGCATATATGAGGAGTCAAACTGCCTAAATCTGTCAATATACCAAGCTTTTTACGGTCAGGATCATGCACCACAAATTGAGTAGGCTCGCGGGCGTCATGAGGAACCACCACCGGGGTGATGGTTAATGAGCCTATTATAAATTCTTCATGGCTATCTATAATAACCAAACTTGGAATATTACCTAAACCATCGTACTGAGAAGTTCCGTGTGAGCAGTAGACAGGAATTTTATACTTGCGGGCCAGTGGGCCAACGCCCTTAATATGATCACTGTGTTCATGGGTGACCAAAATAGCGGTTAAATTTAGCGGGGTTAGCCCTTTTTGAGCCAATCGAAATTCTACATCTTTAAGAGTAAATCCTGTGTCAACTAAAACACAGGTATCTCCATGCTGCACAAGTGTCCCATTGCCTTTACTGCCACTTCCGATACTGCAAAACCGCATTATCAGCGCGAATCTTTGTCGGGTTCTTGCAAGTGCTTCTGAAGACTTAACAGCAGTGACTTAGCATCAGCATCGTCAGCTAGGTTTTCTTGGTCGATATGAACAGCGACATAAACTCCGCTGCGAGCGCGATTAACTTTAATTTCTAACGCCTTTTTAACACTTTCTGGCTTAGATCCAAATAATCCGGCCCAAAACCCAACCGGCTCAGCTTTTGCTAAGGTATCGATTACTTCAATATAATAAGTACCAGCACTACGATTAAGGTCGACAATATTTATCTCGGCTTTTTTAAGAGCCTCACCAATTTCAGACCAAGCACGAGCATATTCTACGCTTAGTCTTAAGATAGCCGAACCATTACCATCCTTAACCAATTCAACCTCTAAATCAGCTGCATTTTCACTTGCTAGGGGCTGATCACTTTCTCTAATACCCTCAAGCACAAGTGCTTTAGGTCTTGGCACAACAAATTCTTCAGGCAAAACTTTTGGCTGCACATCGGGAATGGCCAATCTAGGCGTAAGTTGTACTGGAGCGACTTCTGCTGGCACAACTATATTAGGTTGAATTTCAATTTCTAGATAATCGTTAGTGCGATCATGAATTAACCAACTACAACCTGTAACCGCATACGCCATTACTGTTAATACTACTAAGCGCATTGAGCACTCCAATTTTTTATTTAATCAAGTTCCATTGACGCAAGGCAGCGCGTAAAGGTTCCCGAAATTGTTCCGCTAAAGGTGTCAAAGGTAAACGAATACCTGGTCCACAAAGCTTCATTTCATGCATAGCCCATTTAACAGGAATGGGGTTTGATTCTACAAACATAGCGTTATGAAGCACCATTAATTTATTATTTAACGCCTCAGCCTCTTCCGCTTTACCGGCTAATGCCAAAGCACATAAATCACGCATTTCAGCAGGGGCAATATTTGCCGTTACTGAGATATTGCCTTTACCACCGGCTAAAATTAATTTGTAAGCCGTTTCATCATCACCCGAGTATACGGCCATGCGATCACCAACACGGGCAATCACATCTTTTGCACGATCAATATCACCAGTGGCTTCTTTAATACCTACTATATTTTTAAAAACGGCTAAACGCTCTACAGTTTCTGGCAACATGTCACAAGCCGTCCGACCCGGTACATTGTATAAAATTTGATCTACAGAAGCCGCTTCAGCAATTGCTTTATGATGAAGAAATAAACCTTCTTGAGTAGGCTTGTTATAATAAGGCGTTACAAGCAGAACGGCATCAACACCTAAACGCTGAGCTTCTTGAGTTAGATGAATAGCTTCGGCAGTTGAATTTGCACCAGTACCTGCGATAACAGGAATTCGGCCATTCACTTGCTTTACAATCTCTTCAATGACTTTTAAATGCTCGTCATCGTTTAAAGTAGCAGACTCACCCGATGTTCCCACTGCAACGATAGAGCTAGTGCCCTTCTCGATATGCATTTCTACTAGCTTTTTTAAAGCCGCCCAATCCACATCGCCAGAATCTGTCATTGGGGTCGCTAATGCTACAATGCTTCCGGTGATCATTACCTTCTCCGAATGGTAAAAAAATAGAGCGCAATGGTACTTAGGAAGGCACTCCGTGGCAAGTGAAGACTAGGCCTAAAGGGAAAATCAACACTTACACTGGTTAGACAAATAACGTTTACTCAGGCTCAGCCTGAGCCGCTTTTACGCCTCTTGGCCAAGCCGTAATAACAGCTTTAAACAAAGTAGCTAACGGTATCGCAAAAAACACTCCCCATAAGCCCCATAAACCGCCAAAAACCAAAACAGCTAAAATAATAACCACCGGATGCAAGTTAACTGCCTCAGAAAATAATAGTGGCACCAGTACATTTCCATCTAAAGCTTGAATAGTAAAATAGACAGCGACCAAATAATAAAAATCTGATCCCACACCCCATTGAAAATATGCGATAAGTACCACAGGAATAGTAACTACAGCAGCACCAATGTAAGGAATTACAACCGAAAGCCCTACAAGAATAGCTAGAAGCGCCGCATAGTTAATTCCCATGATCGCAAACGCCACATAACTAACAAAACCTACAACACCAATTTCAACGACTTTACCTCGGATGTAATTGGCAAACTGCTGGTCCATTTCTAACCAAACCTTACCAATTAAAACTCGCTTAGTAGGCATAATTGAAACCCACCACTTAGCCATCATAGTGCCATCTTTCAAAAAGAAAAAAACCAGCAAAGGCAATAGTACAGAATAAATTAAAATGGCAACAATATTAGGTAAACTCGCTAACGAAAAAGAAACAGCCGCCTGACCAATCAGCCCTATTTCATCTCCTACCTTAGCTCCTAACGAATGAATTTGGGCTTCACTAAAAATTTGCGGGTAGCGCTCAGGTAAAACAGTTAATAGCGCCTGACCCTTATCCAACATTTTTGGTAATTCAGCAAACAACTGAGCAACCTGAGACCAAACAGAAGGAATTATAATGAATAAAAAACCAAGACATAAAACAATGAATAAAATAAACACCGCAATACTAGCCCATAAATGACTTACACCTTGTTTTTTAAGTGCTTGCATCGGCCCTTGTAATAGATAAGCAACAACCACACTGGCAATAGCAGGAGCTAATATGGTGCCTAACGTAAGCACCACAACAAAACCAACAATTAAAAGTAATAATAAAAACAGGGCTTCTTCATCAGAAAAATACTGATCAACCCAATTGCGAACGAAACGCATCATAGACATCTACGCCTAATCTCCTTTGACGATAAAAAAAATAAACTGATCGTTTATTTTGTGTTTTTCTAATAGTGTATGTTTAGTCAGATTCACAAATGCTGGGATATCACGCCACGAACCGGCATCTTTAGTGATAACCTTAACTGTTTGACCAATTGCTAAGGAACTAATTGCTTGCTTGGTCTTCAAAAGAGGCATTGGGCAGCGTAAGTTTTCAACGTCCAGTAACACATCATAGGCTTGAATAGTCATTTATGCTTAGCCCAATCAATAAATTGGAGCTAATATTATTCTAAAAGGCCCTAACAGGCGACCTTTATAATTATAAGAGAGCTTATGCACAGAATAATTTTTATCCTTTTGTTAGCTGTTAGCATGCCGTCTTTTGCTGCTAGTAACAATTTGCCTATTTTAGGAGATTCTACTTCTGGTCTTATCTCACTAGATCAAGAGTACAAACTTGGTCGCATCTGGCTTCGTAATTTACGTAAACAAGCAACGACACTCAACAATCCAGTACTCACAGACTTTACCGAAGAATTAATTTACCGACTTGCTAGTAATAGTCAGGTAACTGACCGTAGACTTGAAATTGTTATTCTAGACAGCAAAGAACTAAATGCGTTTGCTGTACCAGGCGGAGTTATTGGTATTAATGCCGGTCTATTTTTGCACGCAGAAAATGAAGCGCAGTTTGCGGCTGTACTTGCTCACGAACTGGCTCACTTAAGTCAGAGACACTTTGCACGGCAGGTAGACGAAGCTCGCAAGAGAGCCCCCATTGCCATTGCATCGCTTTTAGGCAGCATTATGTTACTCGCAACAAGCAATACCGAAGCGGGACTTGCTGGATTAATGACCGGCCAAGCAGCCACTACTCAAATGGCCCTTAACTACAGTCGTGACGCTGAAAGAGAGGCCGATAGATTAGGCCTGCATACATTAGTGGCCGCCGAAATTAACCCTAAGGGCATGCCTGAAATGTTTCGTCAGATGTTTGATTCACATAAATACAGCCAGCGACCGCCAGAATTTTTGTTAACCCACCCTGTGACCGAGAACCGTATTAGTGATGCAGCAGCTAGGGTAGACAGTCTAAATACATTAGGATTTGAAGAGAATATTGACTATCAACTAATGAGGACTGCTATACAGGTACAGTATCTAACCAATAGCCATGACGAGACATTTTTTAGAGATCTAGTGAGAAAATCAACATCACTATTAACTAAACAAATTGCAACATATGGCTTGACCATGGTTTTAATTAAACAGGAAAAATTCAAACAAGCACTTACCCAAACTAAAAATCTACTGGCAATAGACGGAACAAAAATCCCTTATCTTATTTTGCAGCAGCTGGTTACTTTTGAATTAGGAGAAACTAAAACAGCCTTAACAACACTTGCACAGCTAATTGAAATAAACCCAGACAATCATTCACTGATTATGACTTATTCAGGTTTGCTAGCAAAAGATGGTCAATTTGAATTAGCGGCAATGGTATTAAAGAAACACAGTCAAATTAGATCTACCGACCCAAGTATTTGGCAGCAACTGACAGAATACGAAAGCAAAACTGGAAATGAAGTTAGCATGCTGCAAGCGTATGCTGAATATTTGTTCCTGACTGGGCAGAAAAGCAATGCAGTTACTCAGCTAAAGCGGGCCTTAAAAATGTCTACAGGGAACTTTTTAATATCAGCCCGAATTGAGCAACGGGCAAGAGAAATTGAAAACACTAACGAAGACATGTCATTTTAATCGCTCGCTTAACACACTCGTTAAAGCGATAGTTAAAAGCGTCGACCTTGAGACTGAACACCATGTTCTTTGGCAAAATTTAACATTCGGTTTAACGACAGCATAGCTTTCTTAGCCACAGCCTCATCAACCACTATTTCGTTCAAGCCCTGCTCTAGAGACTCCGACAAATTATCCAAGCCATTCATAGCCATCCAAGGGCAATGAGCGCAACTCTTACAGCTTGCTCCAGCACCACCTGTTGGAGCCTCGATAAATATTTTACCCGGGGCTGCTTGCTGCATTTTATAAAAAATAGCCTTATCAGTTGCAACAATGAACGTATTGTTTTCCATCGTTTTAGCCGCTGCTATAATTTGCGAAGTACTGCCCACAACATCTGCGATTTTAACCACTGCTTCTGGAGATTCTGGATGAACAAGAACGGCGGCTTCGGGGTAAACTTTTTTAAGGTCCTCTAAGCCCTTGGCTTTAAATTCTTCATGCACGATACACGAGCCGTTCCACATGATCATATCCGCACCCGTCATGCGCTGGATATAATTCCCTAAATGCTGGTCAGGCCCCCAAAGTATGGTTTCACCTTGATCCATTAAGCTCTGTACAATCTCCAAGGCAATACTTGAAGTAACAACCCAATCGGCGCGTGCTTTTACTTCTACTGAAGTATTGGCATAAACCACAACCTTACGCTCTGGGTGCTGATCGCAGAACGCACTGAACTCATCAATAGGGCAGCCAATATCTAACGAACAAGTGGCTTCTAAGGTGGGCATTAAAATAGTTTTTTCAGGGCTTAAGATTTTAGCCGTTTCGCCCATGAATTTAACACCGGCAACAACCAAGGTTTTCGCTGGATGATCACGACCAAAGCGAGCCATCTCTAGAGAATCGGCTACACAACCACCCGTTTCGTCTGCTAAAGCCTGAATCACAGGATCAGTATAATAATGCGCAACCAGTACGGCATTCTTTTCTTTTAACAGTTTTTTAATTCTTACTAGGTAAACTTCTTGCTCTGCTGCATCTAACTGATTTAGCACACCATAGTCTAAATGGTCACGCACAAGCACATTAAGATCTTTTACGGGGATTGATTCGGCTGTATTTGATTCAAGAATGGTCATAACAGTGAGCGTTTTTCTACTAAGTAAATTTCAGAGGATAGATTTTAACATTATTTTAACAAAGGCTAAATGTTAAATAGCTAAAACCAAAAAAGGCAGAGTAAAAACTCTGCCTTTTCAAATTTGGTGGGTCGTGCTGGATTCGAACCAGCGACCAATTGATTAAAAGTCAACTGCTCTACCAACTGAGCTAACGACCCAAATTCGTGTTGCGCATTATAAGGATAAAAAAGATTATGTCAACAATTTCAATCACTTACTGCACTTTTTACTTTCTGCTTTGTCATCAACCTTTAAAGATTGAATGGTGGGTCGTGCTGGGTTCGAACCAGCGACCAATTGATTAAAAGTCAACTGCTCTACCAGCTGCGCTAACGACCCATTCTTCAAATTTTCTTTCCTCCTCACTGCGAGGGCGGCATATAATACTCAATTGAAATCTCAGTGCAAGCCTAATGACAAAAATATTACGTTAATTTCGACCGTTTGCTGAAAAACCGAACAATAGTGAATTTAACAAACCACTAAAACTGATAAAATTAAATAAAGTGCCTTATATAATTCACTTTTTTTTATTATATATAATCAAATTAACAGAAAATATATTTTATTAAAGTCCGTTTAGTCGCTTCTCAGCTAATTTAGCTGAAGACGAATCAGGAAATTCAGCCACAACTTGTTCCCAAAGTTGTTTAGCACGAGCAGCATTTGCACGTTCCATTTCAGTTATTCCCAATTTCAATGTAGCATCCGCTCTTTTACTAGACTCTGGATAACCGGTAATTAATGTCTGAAACTGTAAAGCGGCTCCTGCCCAATCTTGTTTGTTAAACAATAACTGTCCTAACCAGTAATGCGCATTTGGGACATAACTAGAATTGGGAAATTTTTGTAAAAACACTTGAAACTCTGGGATTGCTTGTTCATAAAGCCTATCTTTGAGGATCAAATTCACCGCTTTATCATAAGCTTCGTTTTCATTCGCAGATAAGGGTGCCTCTGTGCTAGAAGGTACAGTGTTGATACCACCAACGGGTAAAGTCGAAGGCTGATTCTTAACCGCCTCGATACGTTTATCTATTTCTAGATAAAGCTCTCTTTGGCGTTCAAGGATTTTCTCTAATTGAAAATTTTGAACTTCTATTGAGCCACGAAGTTCATTGACCTCGTTTTGCATTACATCCAGCTGTTCTTGCTGACGATGTTGTGCTTCTGTGCGTGTTGAAAACTTTCTTTCCAGCTCTGTAATGCGTTGCTCGCTACTACCACTGGTTACATCTGACACAGGCGCAGGCGCCGCAATAACAGCGGCGCCATATAGCCCTAGCAAACTTATAGCTAAGGTGCGTTTTATCATATTGAGCTTCTATTATTAATAAACCAAAACACCACGACGGTTTTCAGCGAAAGCCGCTTCAGATGTATTATCGTTAACAGGTTTTTCTTCACCATAAGACACAACTGAGATTTGAGATGCACTGACACCCGCATTCATTAAATAGGTTTGCACTGACTTAGCACGAGACTCACCCAAGGCAATATTATATTCTGGTGTACCACGTCTATCACAGTGACCTTCAATCACAACTGATTGATTGCTATTTTTTACTAAAAACGCAGCGTGTTGATCTAAGACACTATAAAAATCAGAACTGATACTGGCACGGTCAAAGTCGAAGTAAACTAATTGATTATTTTCTAATGCCATTAATTCTTGCTTCATTTCTTCTGCAGGAGTCATCACAGGTTTG
>JAWUVO010000112.1:0-28553 GCA_034112325.1 Bermanella sp.
ACGGCTCAATCTTTAAATGGTTTTTCAAAATTAAATGCTGTGTCTGATGAAGCATTTTTAACTCAGCTAGACTCTTTATTAAGTTATAAACATTGTAATGTGATAAAAATTGGCTTAATTGCCAACATCAATCAAGCTAAAATATTAATTGAACATGAGATTATTAAAGATAAGATAATAATTTTAGACCCTGTGTTGGCCGCTAGTACTGCGGATATAGAAGACTATGAAAAACGCTTAGCCGCTGTTTTATTATTATTGCCTTTTGCCACCATAATAACGCCTAATTTAATTGAAGCTAAGGCGCTTGTTAACAGTGATGATACATATACAAGTCCTCAAGATCTTGCCCATAAAGTTTTAAATTTAGGCGCGGCCGCTGTACTTATTAAAGGCGGACACAGTGAACATAAATCTTTAGATTATTATTGCGACCAAAACATTCAATTTAACTTGCAGCATAAAGAATATAGTCACAACTATAGCCGAGGAACAGGCTGCGCGATGGCGTCATTAATAGCCGCTAGTTTAGCCAGTGGAGCAAGCAGTGCTGACGCCGTTGTTATGGCTAAAATGCAAATGGAGTCTGGCTGGCAGTCTCTATTTAGCATTTCAGCTGATGCAGGTTCTTTAGGTTTTTCAAAATGGCAGTCTCTGCAAGACTCAGTTATTGACGTGGCTGAAAAAAGTAACGGCAGTAACGACAGTAGCTTAACTGTTTCTTTGCCAGCTGTTTCTTTACCCGCTGTTTTTAAGCATGCAGATGAGCCGTCATTAAGTTTTGCTAGTTGTCGTTTACCTTTGGGCTTGTACCCAATTGTCGACCGAGCAGGGTGGTTAGAAAGGCTACTTCCATTAGGTATTAATATTGCGCAATTACGCATTAAAGACCTTGCTGGTGACGACCTTAAGCAAGAGATAATAGCGTCGATAAAAGTGGCCAATAAATTCAACTGCCAATTATTTATTAATGATTATTGGGAGCTGGCGATAGAATGCGGCGCTTATGGTGTGCACCTAGGTCAAGAAGACATAGACGATGCCAACCTACAGGCCATTAGCGACAGCGGATTACGACTAGGTTTAAGCAGTCATTGCTTTTATGAAGTGGCGCGGGCAAAAACTATTAATCCTTCTTACATAGCATTTGGGCCAGTATATAAAACTGAAACAAAAGATATGCCTTGGGTGCCTCAGGGTCCTGCAGGACTTTCTTATTGGCGTAAGCATTTAGCTGGAATACCTATGGTGGCTATTGGTGGCATTCATGGTGGGCGGTTTGCTTGTGTAAAGTCTACGGGTGTTGATGCAATAGCCATGATCACGGCGATTACTTTGAGTCAGAATCCTGTGCAAACAACGCAGTCCTATATAGATATGTTTAACGATTAACTCATTAATATTAGGTTGTACTAATATACCTATTGAGATACCGTCTACAATTATTAAATAATCCTTAAAATTTGAAATATAACCAAGAGAAGCTAGATGTTAAAGGTCGACTATTTTTCTGATGTTCTGTGTGTATGGGCTTTTATTAACGAGAAGCGCCTTGAAGAAGTAGAGCTTCAGCTGGGCACTGAGTTAGATATTCATTTACAATTTCTGCCTAATTTTGCTTCTGTGCAGCCTAAAATAACCACGGCTTGGAAAGACCGAGGTGGCTTTTGTGGTTATGCCGAACATGCCGCAGAAGTTGCAGAGCAATTTGACATAAAACTGCATAAAGATGTTTGGTGCAAAGTTCAGCCCACCACGTCAATGGTGGCTCATAGCTTTATTAAAGCTGTGCAGGCTGTACACGGACATAAACAGGCTCGAGAGTACTCTTTAGCAATTCGCAATGCCTTCTTTTTAGAGGCTAAAGATATTTCACAGGTTTCAGTTTGCGATTTAATTGCGGTTGAGTGCGAACTTAATAATGACGCTATAGATGAATATATGGACAGCGGTAAGGCGCTATCTGATCTTAATTGGGACTTCCAACAAGCTGATAGTTATCAAATATCGGTTAGTCCGGCTTGGGTATTTAACGATGGCCGACAAAAGCTCATTGGTAATGTGGGTTACGGAGTAATTGAAGCCAATTTAAAGCAGCTGATTATTGAAAAACCGTTGAAGCATAATTGGTGTTAATAAGCTCCCTATTACAGTATTTGGGAGCTTACTTTCAAGCTAGCCTTTTAAGGGTGGTAAATGCTGTTGATTAAAAGGTAAATGCTGATAACAATCTTGTTGGTAAAGTTCTAACGATTTACGCTCTTCCTTCAAAAAGTCTCCAACCGCATCATGAAAACCTTCATGTTGTAGGTGGTGAAGCGAATAGCGAAATATTGGTTCAAAGCCACGACTTATTTTATGTTCCCCTTGAGTGCCTGGGTCAAAATGATGAATATTGTTCTCTATACAGTATTCAATACCTTGGTAATAACACACTTCAAAGTGCAAGCCATCTATTTCTTTAGCGCAGCCCCAGTAACGACCATATAAGTTTTTGTCGTCTTTAAAATACATCGCGCAGGCCACGGGCTGGTTATTTTGATGGGCCATTACTAAAAACATTTGCTCGGCCATATTAGCTTGCATGTTTTTAAAGCTGTCTAGATTAAGGTAGCCTTGCGAGCGGCGTTTTGCATAAGTAGTTTGATAACAGTAATAAAAAAATTCCAGTTGTTGAGGCGTAATATCTTTGCCACTGACTCTAGAAATTTTAATATTATTTGCGGCTATTAATGCACGCTCTTTGTTAACGGCCTTGCGTTTTCGTGATTTAAACCGTGAGATAAAATCTTCAAAGCTAGAATAATCATAGTTATACCAATGAAATTGAACACTGCTTCGTAGGTGCCAATTATGGTTTTGTAATAACAGGCGCTCTTCTTCATTACACAGCAGTATATGCGCCCCACTTAAGCCTTGTTCAGCGCAATGGTGTTGAATTTTTTGGCTTATTTTTTTACCATCAATGGGTTTTTTACCAAATAAGCGAGGCCCTTCGGCGGGGGTGAATGGGGCGGCAATTAATAATTTTGGGTAATAGTCTAACCCATGTTTTTGATAGGCTTCGGCCCAGCCCCAGTCAAATATATATTCACCATACGAATGGTGCTTAATAAACGCTGGAATGAGTAAATCATATTCTTGTTTTTGACTGTTATTAGCTATACTTTTACTATCAGAGACAGCATCATCAGAACTATCAATTAAGTAATGGCCTTGCCATCCAGTATTGCCGTTAATAGAATCGCTTTGCTCTAGGGCCGTTAGAAAGCCCTTGCTTAAAAAGGGGTAATCACTAGATTCTAAATCAGTCTTTATTTGATCTGCGCTGTTTAACCATTGCATGCAACAAAGCCCTTATTGGTCAAATTGTTATCGGTAAAGGGTTGTTTCATTTTACTCAAAAGCTCTTTAATTAAAAAAGTGCAGGTAATGTTATTTAACCATTGCATGTATGACTACCTTATTGGTTAAATAACTAAAAACATAGGAGCGTTATTATGTACACACTCGACACCCAGCTACAACAAGATACAGCATATTTAGGTCACTTTAAGTTATGTGATGTGTTGCTTATGAACGATACCCAGTTTCCTTGGGTTATTTTAGTGCCACGTCGTGGCAGCACCAGTGAACTTTATCAGCTGTCTACAGAAGAGCGCTATTTACAGTCTGATGAGTCAGCTTACGTAAGTCAGCGTTTATCCGATTACTTTAAAGCTGACAGCATGAACATAGCGGCGTTGGGCAATGTGGTGCCACAACTGCATATTCACCACGTGGTGCGTAAAAAAGACGATTTACTTTGGCCAAAGCCAGTATGGGGAGCCGTTAGCCCAAAACCTTATTCAAAAGAAGCATTAGCTAAAATGTCTGAAGAATTAACTCTGTTGTTTAGCGACCGTTTTGTTGAAGTATCAGATTCGTCTGATGGCATGTATTAATTACTTAAGAATCTAGCCATCGTTGCACTCGCGAAGGCGGGTATCCATTGTGGCGTTAATTTGTTTGGCTATTTCCTTCCCCCAATGGGCATATCCCAAGGCAGAAGGATGGTAGCCGTCCTTTGCCATCATATCTGGCGCTACTTGTATTTTTGTTCCCAGATAGTAAACATGGCTACTTTCGTCACATATCTGTTTAAGCTCTATGTCTAACATTGTTGAGCGAATTCCTAGTAAATATTTTAACGGAGCAGGCAGTGCAGGAAATTGTGCTAAATGCGGTACTTGAGTAAAAAATATAGGTCCTTCTGTTACTTCGCTTAGTAAATTTACTATTTTATTAATAGACGCTCGCCAGTTTTTAATTGAGGTAAATTTGCTTGTATCATTTACTCCCATGGTAATAACGGCTATGTGGTATTTTTGCTGTTGCCCAGTTATGTTGTGCAGCCGCTTAAGTTCAACCGGCATGACCTGGTTTAACTCGGCTAGACGAATACCGTTTTTGCCAAATATTGACCAACGTACTATTTTGCCAGTATGTTCAGCCAGATCATTTGCTAATTGAGGGGTGATTCCAAATTTTAACGACTCAACACCAACTCCGGCTACAGTAGATTCTCCCACGTGAAGTAAGCGCAGATGACCTTCGTTATGGCTTTGGCTACTAGTCTGCCCAAAGGGATCTCCAGCAGCCTCAGGCAGCCGAATTGTATTACGCTTTACAAGTAACGCTTGAGGTATGAATATCAGAAGCAAAGGTAAACAAAATACTGACCAACTAATGCGTAATAACGTGTATTTAAGCTTCATATTAGTTGCCCAGAGAAATGAATTAAGCAGGTATAAAAAAACGGGCAAAAGCCCGTTTTTTTATTGCTTTGAAAAAGACTAATTACTCAGCCATCTCTTTAAGCTTTTTAAGTGGGCGAATTTTAACCGCAATAGATGCAGGTTTCGCTTTAAATACTGTTTCTTCACCAGTGAAAGGGTTGATACCTTTACGGGCTTTTTTAGCAGGCTTTTTAACGGCTTGAATTTTTAATAGGCCTGGAAGAACGAATTCACCAACAGCACGTTTTTTAACGTGACGTTCAATTACATCGTTAAGGCTGTCTAAAACCGCTTGAACTTGTTTTTTACTTAGTTCGGTTTCTTCTGCGATTTCATTAAGAATTTGAGTTTTATTAAAACGGTCTTTAACAGCCGTTAATTTTTTAACCACTGGAGCTGCCTTCACTGGCGCTTTTTTAGCGGCGGTTTTTTTGGCTACGGTTTTTTTAGCTACTGCTTTTTTAACAGGTGCTTTTTTAGCTGCCATGTTGAGTCCTTGTTATTATTGGTACAATTGGTGTTTATATTTATGCGTACCAGCAATATACAAATAACTATTGGAAAGTGGCAAGTAAAAAAGTAAAAAAAAGCTAAAAAACCCTATTTTTTAGCTTTTTTTATGTGAAGGCGTTTAACTGCTTGATTAAAGTGCTCAACCCATTTAGGACAATATAGGGTTCCAGAGTGCTGATTAATCTCCATAATAGCTCTTATCATTGGTCGTTGTTGTGAGTCTTGATAAGCACGGGTTTGGGTTATGGCTTCAAATGAGTCTACAATCGCCAGTAGTTTTGCGCCTTCACATATGTCTTTTTCGGTTAAATGAGATGGGTAACCACTACCATCCATACGTTCGTGGTGATGCAAAATAATCTCTGAGGCGTCATCCCAAATGTCATACGGGCTAATTAATTGAAGAATGCTGGAAACGTGGGCTTCTACCCATTCCCAATCGTGTTTTGAAAGTTCACTTGCCTTATTTATCATATTTTTTGGCATGAACGCCATGCCTAAGTCATGCAAATAAATAGCCGTTTGTAATTGGCTACTTTTAATTGGATTACCCGCAAGTTGGTTCATGGTCATAGACAGTTCAAATAAACGCTCGGTGCGGCCAGTGCCATACGGACTTCTTTGATCAATTAATAAACTTATTTGTAAAAAGAAGGCCACTTCTTCGTTAATTTCTTCGTCAGTAAAATAGGCAGCAGTCTGTCTAGCGTCTTCTTCTTCGGATGGGACTGTTTCTGGTGCCAGTGTTTGCACAATAGCTAAGGTCTGTTGATCGGCGGCTTCGTTTTCTAACTTTGATAATTTAGTGATCATTTTTGCCAGTTTGTTGTAATGTACACTGTCAAAATTACCACCTTCGTTGTTCAAAAATAGCTCTAACTGGGTGAAGGCTAAATCTAAGCTAAGCAGCAATACGTCACCTAATGAAGGTGTTAGGCTCTTTTGCCCTTTACGAAGGTTATCTATAAGGTCTTCTAACGACTGCAGTAAGGGTAAATACTGTGAAATACCCATTATGCCCAAGTCACCTTTTACGGTGTGAACGTCTCTAAATAGCCTGCTTACAGTATCTTGATGATCTGGCTCTTCTTCTAGCCTTAATAGATGATCGTTGCAGCTTTGGCGCTTTTCATTGAGCTCGTCTTTTAAATCATTGATGATTTCGGGGTCAAAATCGCTGGCTTGTGGATTACTCATCAATATCTCCTTACTTAATTAAGCATAGCAGGGTTAGAAGATGTCGGAATTTGCGTCAAATTGGGTATAATGCTCCACCTTTGCAAAAATCGGTTCAAGCGTGGCTCTATCAAAGCAGGTTTAAGCGTCATTAAGGGACATTTTCCCTTTGCTTGTAGAGTTTAAATGATTGGGCAAACAACGGATAAAGCAGCTAGGTTAGTACCTACTTACTTTATGTCGTTGTCATAGCTAAACATATAACTAATTAAGCAATTAATTTAATAAATAATACAGATAATTTGGGAACTCACTATGCGCAGTCATTACTGTGGTGAAATTACAGAAACCCTAGCCGATGAAACCGTAACGTTTTGCGGTTGGGTACATCGTCGTCGTGATCACGGTGGCGTTATCTTTTTAGATATTCGTGACCGCGAAGGTTTGGTTCAAGCGGTATTTGATCCAGATACGGTTGATGCATTCAATATTGCAAACAGCGTGCGCAGCGAATTCGTTGTGCAAATTACTGGTCGTGTACGTTTACGCCCAGCTGGCAGCGATAACGAAAACATGACAACAGGTAAAATTGAAGTGTTAGGCAAGGACATAACCGTTCTTAATAAAGCCTTAACGCCTCCGTTCCCGTTAGATGATTACTCGCCTGTAGGTGAAGATGTTCGTCTTAGCTACCGTTACATGGATTTGCGTCGCGACGAAATGCAGCAAAAACTGCGTTTCCGTCACAAAGTCACTACTCAAATTCGTAATATCTTAGACCAGCAAGGTTTCTTAGATATAGAAACGCCAATTCTAACTCGTGCGACGCCTGAAGGCGCACGTGATTATTTGGTGCCTAGTCGTACGCACCAAGGTTCATTTTTTGCGTTGCCACAGTCGCCACAGTTGTTTAAGCAGCTGTTAATGGTTTCTGGTTTTGACAAGTACTACCAAATTGCCAAATGTTTCCGCGATGAAGATCTTCGTGCCGACCGTCAGCCTGAGTTTACTCAAATTGATATGGAGTCATCTTTTGTAAACGAAGACGACATTATGGGTTCGGCTGAATCTATGATTAAGGCCGTTTTCCAGCAACAGCTAAATGTTGATCTTGGTGAATTTCCACATATGACATACGCAGATGCCATGTCTCGTTTTGGTTCAGATAAGCCAGATCTTCGTATTCCAATGGAACTAGTCGATGTAGCTGACCTACTTCAAGATATTGAATTTAAGGTATTTGCTGCACCAGCTAAAGATCCTAAAGGCCGTGTTGCTGCACTTAAAGTACCGGGTGGCGCTAAGTTATCTCGTAAGCAAATTGACGAATACACTAAATACGTGAGTATTTATGGGGCTAAAGGCCTAGCTTGGATTAAAGTGAACGAGCTTGAAAACGGCGTTAATGGTTTACAGTCTCCAATCATTAAATTTATTGGCGAAGAAAACACCATGAAAATCATGGATCGTTTAGAAGTAGCTAACGGCGATATCGTATTCTTTGGTGCCGATAAAGAGAAAATTGTAAACGAAGCCATTGGTGCACTACGTATCAAGCTTGGTATCGATTTAGAAATGCTAACTAAAGAATGGGCGCCAATGTGGGTTGTTGACTTCCCAATGTTTGAAGAAACATCTGACGGCGGCTTAACCGCGATTCACCACCCGTTTACAGCGCCTTCTTGTTCTCCTGAAGAGCTAAAAGCGGACCCTGCCAATGCACTTTCACGCGCATACGACATGGTATTAAACGGCTGTGAGCTGGGTGGTGGTTCTTTACGTATTCACGATCAACAAATGCAGAAAACTGTTTTCGAAATTCTAAATATTTCTGAAGAACAGCAACGTGAGAAATTTGGCTTCTTATTAGACGCACTGCAATTTGGTGCGCCACCACACGGTGGTTTAGCATTCGGTCTTGACCGTTTAATCATGCTAATGACAGGATCTGAAAGTATCCGTGAAGTAATTGCGTTCCCTAAAACACAATCAGCGGCATGTGTTATGACACAAGCGCCGGGTGTTGTAGAGACCAAAAACTTACGCGAAGTTGGCATACAGTTACGTCCAAAAGAAACTAAATAGAGAGTAGGGCGTGTTGCTGGCGAACACCTCAAGACGCCCTTTCTATTTAGATTTAAAAAAAGAAGCCTACGGGCTTCTTTTTTTCCCCCTAAAAACTATCCCCCGCAATTCCGTCAGCTAATCCCACTACATTAAGGGCTTATGATGTGTTATTTTGATATTCAATTTAAAGTTTAAATTTAAGAGAAAGCCACTATGTTAATGGGCGATTTGTTTATTGTTTTATTATTATGTTTGCTGCCTTATATCTGGTGGCTCGACCGTGGAATTAAACAATATGCGTTCGTGCTGGCGGCTAATTACTGTAAACAGCAAGATATCACCTTGTTAGATGATGCTGTTCAGCAAGTCCAGTTAACAGTAAAGCGAGATGAGAGTGGCAATTTAAGGATTCGTCGATACTTCAAGTTTGAGTTCGCATCGACCGGAGAAAGGCGGTATGTGGGTACTTTTGAGCTGTGCAATAAAAGAATTCACAATATGCTGCTGGACGCCTATCAAATCTAGTAACTCAAATCTAGTAACTCAAATCGAGTCAACTCAAATTTAATCAACTACACTTAGCTAACAGGCAGTCTAACTGGTCTTGGTAAAGTGGGTTAAATATGAAAAAACTAGCAATCCTAATGTCTATGGCATATTTAATTATAGGCTGTGAGTTTTCTACAGATTTAAATGTAGCCAATATTAAAGGTTATGAGTTCAGCCTTCACGATATACAAGAATATTGCACTATTGTACGCCAAGGTGACGAACACCTAGATGTTACTTGTGCAAATAAAAAACTGCGTCCGGTAATGGGTGCTTGTGAAGGTCAAATGACAAGAGGTTTGAGTGATCCTGCTTTTCATTGCAGTGGCGGATTATGGGTACTAAATGATACTTGTTATATCGAAATGCTAAGTACCCAAAATGGCAATATCAAATGCAAAAAGCAATAAGAAGTCTTTTTGTTTAGCTGCTAAGCCTGCACTAAAAACTTTAAGTTCTGTTTTACATCTTTTAATACAATTCCTTGCTTTAATAACAGCTTTTGAAGCTTCTTTTGATATTCTTTTTCAAGTTTCATCGAGCTTTCAAGTTGTTGCTGGTTTTCAAAATAACAATTAACTAACAAGCTGCCAGGAAATAAGTCAAATTGAACGGTATGTTCTAGTTTTACAAACCCAGTTAATTCTTCGCTCGCTTGATCATTAACAGTTTTAATGGCAGCCACTAGTTTGTCGTTCATTTTACGCATGGTTTTTGACATTTTCATTGTCACTGTTCTCTTCAAGGTTTTAATACCAGTAGTTTACACCATTTAGCTATTTTACTAACTAGCGGATATTTAATGGTAGTTAAGTTAAACTTATGACATTCAGCTTTAAATCTAGAGTTTTTATGTCTGTCCCCTATATATATTCACTACAGCATTGTCCTTATGCAATACGAGCACGTTTAGGTTTACTGCTGGCTGAACAGCATGTGATGGTGCGAGCTGTGGACCTAAGGGATAAGCCGGCTGAGTTGCTGGCGGTTTCAGTAAAAGGCACTGTACCAATTCTAGTACTGCCTAATGATCATAACGACTCGAATGTAATCTTAGATGAAAGCCTAGATATTATGTTATGGGCATTAAAGAAAACTGATCCTAAGAATTTACTGTATTCAGACACTCCAGCTGTATTATCAAGCATGCTTGAATTAATTTTACGCAACGACACTCAGTTTATTCCAGCGTTAGATAAATACAAACAAGCTAGCCGTTACCACGATCCTTTGTTGCAGACTTATCGAGAAGGGTGCCAGCCGTTTATTGCTAAACTAGAACAGATGTTAGAAGTTGATGATTACCTTATGGGAAGTACGCCTAGTCTAGCTGACTACGCCTTGTTACCATTTATTAGGCAGTTTGCTAAGGTGGAAAGAAAATGGTATTTACAGTCACCGTACCCAAGAGTTAGGGAGTGGTTGAATAATCAGTTGCAACAGCCATTGTTTACAAAGGCGATGGCTAAGTTTCCATTGTGGACTGAGAGTCATGATGAGTTTTTATTAGGAAGCTAGTTAATTAACTAGCTAATACACTATCTATTGGCCTAGATACTGGCCTCAAAATTATATACGGCGTTTGCATCGGTGGTTAAAAAATATTTATTGTCTAGCTGACTAACTAACGCCACATTAAGTACTAGCTCTTCATATTGCCAAAAAATTTTATTTTCTGTTTCTACTCTGTATCGCCAATTATATTTAACTTGAATCCAGCCTTTATCTAAACTGAAATTAGCTACTTTAACAACTTCTTGATTTTCAGCTTGGTATTCAAGTGATAATGATTGCTTGTCAACTGACTCAGGAATAGAACCAGAAATAGACTCAGAAATAATAAAGCGTTCTAGCTTAATAGCGCCGTCAGCCAGCATAGATTTTTTTAGTGGACGGTTAATATATTTACTAGATTGATCACTGGCAAAATTAATACTGTGCTGGTCAATAATGCAGGGGTGGCCAAAGATTAAAAACTCTGGCTCAGCAAGGACCTGATAACCACAAGCAAGTTTATCTCTTGCGGCTATATCAACATCTAAACGCTGACCTTTATCCCATTGTTTTATAAAAACTTGAAAAACTAACGTGGCCATAAATCCATACTCAGTAACAACAGCTATAGTCCTTGTTTGTATTGATCACGAGTAGAAATAGGCACCATTTCTATTAGCTCTTGAGGAACGTCTAATTTACCATTTATTAGGCTTTCAAATTTTTCAATTAATTGGGCTTTATCAGCTGATTCTTTTGAACCCATCCCAATATTGGTTAGATCAATAAAAAACTCATCAAATAAGTCAGCAAAATCACTGACAACTTCTATATTTAAAAACTGCTCATGATTGTAAATGCTTGGGTAGCCGCCTTTTTGCTTATCCACTGCAAACGAAATACCTTTGACGTTAGTAATGGTGGTAGCTTTTTCGCACTTAAGCATGCAACCATCTTCAATACTTGGTTTTTTACAGCCGACGGTTTGCTGGAAAAAACATTGACGGCTGGTCATCATCAAAATTGGGTGATAAATACTGTAAAGCAGCTTAAAGCCTTCTGGGCGTTTAATTTTTCTAATTTGATTTTTATTAATTTCGTTAGAAATGAAGGCGCCTTTACAGTTCATTCCTTGTTGTAATGTCTTTAGTGCATATGAATTGGTGGTATTCATGAACGGACCAGCAATCCAGTCAATGTTCAGCTCAAATGCCTTGTAAGCCACACCAGTATTGTTACTGACAATTCGACTAGGCTTGACTACTTTTAATATTTTGATCGATTCATCATAATCTTTACCAATTAGTACCGCCGGAAACCATGGAATCAAACGTGGGTGTTTTAACAACAAGTCGATGTATTTAGTATCGTTTACCTTAAAGCTTTCAGGTAACTTAAAATAAACATCTGCTTCAGTGAGGTCACAAAGGTATATGTCTTCTGGATCGCTGATTAGCATCGACATTTTGGTTTTGGCTTCAACCTTGTCATATTGAGGCAGCGGCGCTACTTCAACATTGGGTATCATTTCAACTGAGTCGTTTAATATATAAGCTAATTTATTTTTAAGAATACTTAGTTCTTTAAATGGAATATTAAGGCCAGCTTCAAGTCTGGTGAAATCAAATGCGGTTAAATTATAAACCGAGTTATTAAAGCTTTTAAAACGTTTTTCAATAGCCGATTGGTCAATTGAAGATTGGCCTGCTGCAATTAATGACATGTCTGATTGAACACTGAATACTTTTGTCGAATTCTCATTTAACGACGAGTATTCGCTTTCAGCTTCTTGGACATTGGCGATGACTGTTAACGGTTGTCCTAACGTTCCAGAGAAAGATAAAGTCAAAAGTCGCTTATCAATACTTAGGTATTTAATTTTTTCAGATACGTTGGCACTTATTTCATTTTTTTCGCGGGCCAAGTCACTTTGTGTATCGTGAATTTGTACTACCGATATGGCGTTAGCTTGTTCATTAGCGTGTGTAAAGCTGTGGTCGCGAGGGTTGTCGATAAACATCGACTTTGTCATATCGCCTTTTAGGAACAGGTTGGTGAAGTCACGGTTAAATACTTTATAAAGACTGGAGTCGTCTTCAATTAACTTACCTGTTTCTACAAATTTATTAATTTGCTTACGCCAGCTGTCAACGGTTGTGTGAACATAGTTGGCACCTTTAATACGGCCTTCAATTTTTAACGAGTCGACACCAGCGTTTACTAACGCAGGCAGATCGAAGTAAGCGGAGTTATCTTTTAAATTTAATGGGAACTTGTTACCCATTTCTGTGGGTTCATACTCGTCGCGACATGCTTGGCTGCAGCGACCACGGTTGCCAGAGTTACCAACACTTACTGAACTTGAATAACACTGCCCAGAGAATGCAATGCATAAGGCGCCGTGAACAAATACTTCAGTTAATACATTATGTTTGTGAGCTAATGAGGTTAATGAAGCTATTTCTTTAATATTTAATTCGCGAGATAAATTAACGCGAGTGGCGCCAATTTTGGCTAAGAAAAGAATTTGCCCTTCGTTATGAGTTGTCATTTGTGTCGATGAATGAATATCAAGGCTAGGAAAATAGTCTTTAACTAGGCTAAACATGCCTAGGTCTTGCACAATAATGCCGTCAATACCGGTATTAACCAGCTTATTAAGGAGCTTGACCATACTTGGTATTTCATTTTCAAGAATTACCACGTTCAGTGTTAAAAACACCTCGCACTCATATTCATGAGCCAGTCTTAAAACTCCTGTTAATTCTTCAAAACTGATGTTGGCAGCGCGATTACGGGCATTAAAGGTTTCTAAACCGCAATAAACAGCATTGGCACCAGCGACTATAGCCGCTTTAATCGCGTCTACGCTCCCGCCTGGGGCCAGTAATTCAAGTTTCTGACTCATGCCTAGTTACTCACATTGGGTTTAGCAATAAAATTGTGGGGTATTTTACGTGTATCTGTTAACAAGGGCTATGAAAACTTATGTTAAATAGATGCTTTACATGCCGTGTAGGCTCTACCAACATCACACGCGTTAATGTCACACAACTGTCTAATATCTGTCATACCAGCGTAAAGGTCTTACTTTCAAATAGCTTCTTACATACATGTTTTATGACTTGTAAGAGTCAGCATTAAGTAAGGAGGCGAGGATTCTCGCACTAAATACTATGAAAATAGCCATAGCGGGTACCGGGTATGTGGGGCTGTCTAACGCTTTGTTGTTAGCCCAGCATAACGAAGTGGTTGCAGTCGATATTCTTGAAGATAAGATTGCAGCACTCAATCAGCGCATTTCCCCCATTGAAGATACTGAGATTAGTGATTATCTAAGTAATAAATCATTAAATTTTTTGGCCACATTAAATAAAGATGAAGCATATGACGGAGCAACATATGTGATTATCGCAACCCCCACCGATTATGATCCAGACACTAATTACTTTGATACACGCTCGGTAGAAAGTGTTATTAGTGATGTTATAGCGATTAATCCCAGTGCCATTATGGTGATCAAGTCCACTGTTCCTGTTGGCTTTACTCAGCTTATGAAGGAAAAGTTTAATAGCGATAACATACTCTTTTCGCCAGAGTTTTTACGTGAGGGCAAGGCTTTATACGATAATTTACATCCATCTCGTATTATTGTGGGTGAGCAGTCAGAGCGAGCAGAGGTTTTTGCTGAGTTACTTGCACAGGGTGCCATTAAAAAAAATATAGATAAACTATTTGTAAATAGCACCGAGGCTGAAGCGGTTAAACTATTTTCTAATACGTATTTAGCGATGCGTGTGGCTTATTTTAATGAGCTAGATTCTTATGCTGAAACTCACGGTTTAAATACCAAGCAAATTATTCAAGGTGTTGGAATGGACCCAAGGATTGGCAAGCACTATAACAATCCATCTTTTGGTTATGGCGGTTACTGTTTACCAAAAGATACTCAACAATTATTAGCTAACTTTGAAGCCGTTCCTAATAATATGATTCGAGCTATAGTAGATGCCAATACAACCAGAAAAGACTTTATTGCTAATGCTATTTTAAAGCGTAAGCCTAAAGTAGTGGGTATCTATCGGTTAGTAATGAAAACGGGATCGGATAACTTTAGAGCTTCAGCTATTCAAGGTGTAATGAAGCGCATAAAGGCAAAGGGAATAAAAGTGGTAGTATATGAACCGGTATTGACACAAAGTGAATTTTTTCACTCTGAAGTCATAACAGACCTTGAAGAGTTCAAGCGTATTAGTGATGTAATAGTGGCAAATAGATTAGAAGATACCTTGCAATCAGTAGAGTACAAAGTATATACACGAGATATTTTTAGAAATGATTAATCAATAATTAAGCAGTAACAGTTTATATATAAAAAAAGACCATCAATGATGGTCTTTTTTATGTCTTATGCTTTGTTAATTAAATTTTATTTATTAGACCAATTGTGATCCATATTATCATACATATCACCTTTTATTAGGTGAGAAAAAGAAGAGCGATATATTTTAATGTCGTGTAGAGGGTCGGTTAATATTTTAGTAAACCAAACTAAACCTGATTGTATACCCATTAATTTAAATAGATGAATAGTTCTAAATACAATGGCACCTAAACCAATTACCAACCACATTAAAGCAATGTTATTAATTAAGCTGATAATATCTGTATGGGCTGTTAATAAACCAAATAGACTAGGGTCAAGGTATAATGTGAAGGGAGCAATTGCCCAAATGGAGAGTAAAATTACTTTTCTTTTTAAGTTATAGCCAACTTTCACACTTTCTTTATATTCATGGGTCGCGTTATTAACATTGTCGTAAGTTTTAGGCTCAAAAAAGAAGTGACCAGTTTGTCTTAACGTCATTGCAAATAACCAGCCCACTAGAGCAGCTGCAGCTGGATAATAAAATACCAGTACATAGCTAATTAAAAAACAGCAAGCGCTTAATAAATGTAAAAATTGATTAATTCTATTATGATGATAAAAACGATGATCATCCCAGCGCTGCATTCTTAACTCTTCTAAAAAATTCATATTACTTTCCTTTTTTTATCAACAGGTTGCTTTAAATTACTTGTTAGTTATTTAACGTTGGTGACCAGTTAACAGGGCTTGGCCCATGTTAACTCGGTAGCCAATGTCTATTTCATCTACCAATTCGTAACCTTCACTGGCAAATAAAATTATGGTTGAGCCATGCTGAAAATAACCCATTTCGTCTCCTTTTTTAAAACTACTGTTACATAGGATATTATTGGGTCCCTTATATTTAAGGTCTAATGGCTGTGGTAAGAAATTAAACTTCATGCAAGCGACTAACACTGCGGCTACTGGAACTAAGGTAATGCTGCCACAATCTTTATTAGTATTTAGTTGAATAGTTGCACGTTCATTTTTACAAAATAGTTTTTCAATTCGTTTTAAGGCCACTGGGTTTACATTCCAAGTATCACCCGATATATAATTTACTTGCTTTACATTGCAGTCAACTGGCGCATGAAACCGATGGTACATACTTGACTTCAATCTAAGGGTGATAAAGGTGCCATTGTTATAGCGTTCACACAAAAGACGGTCTGGAATTAACTCATTTAAATCATATGGAAAGCCTTTGGCTTGCAGTACTGTGTTACCTTGAATTTTGCCAAATTCTCCTACTATGGCATCGCAAGGACTGATAACAGTGTCTATGTCACTATCAATTGGCCTTAGTCCATCCTTTAGCTCACGTGTAAAGCATTCTTGTAAAGTTTTAAACTCAGTTTTTTTCGCGTCTTGTAAACGTAAGTCTTCAGAAAACAATGACCATATAGCAATGGAAATTCTAGTTAATAGTGGACTTTCTATTTTACTGAACCAACCAATAAATTGGGTTGCTAGTTGCCTAGGTATTCTATTGGTCAATAAAAAATTAAGCTTTTCTTGATTGTTAAGATGATGCACAGCTGGTTTCATGAGTTAAGCCACGGTTCTTTGGTTGTTATAAAGGGCTGGGATATCCAGTCCCATGTTTAATAGGAATTTCTCCATTATTGGTTCTGCTTGGTATTCTGCAGCACGTTGCATCGCTGATAATTTCATTTTACTGCGATTAAAATTGCTATCAAAAAACTCAGTTATTCGGTCTGCCATATCGTCAATATCATCAACTAAAAAACCATTTATATTATTTTGTATAATACTTTTTGGTCCCTTTGAGTTATAAGCTAAAGCAGGCATGCCATGAGCAAATGATTCAATAATGACGTTTCCAAATGTATCGAATTGAGATGGGAAAATGAATAGATCTAGACTCATGTATAAAGAAGATAACTGTTGTTTAGACTGCCAACCTAAAAATATAGCGTCAGGTAGAGCTTGTTTTAGCTCTTCTGTAGCCGGTCCTTGTCCCGCAATAACAATTTTTAAGTTAGGTAAAGTACGTCTGGCCTTGTCAATTATTTTAGGTAAGTCAAATAGACCTTTTTCTTTACTTATTCGGCAAGCAATAAATAACACAGGTGTATCTTCAGTTGCCCCGGGTATAAGGTCAGGTTTTTTTATTCTAGCAATATTTAAATTAACTGGTTGGGCATGGTGCGCTGTTATAAATACATTTTCTTTAGGTAGCTGCATGTCATAACCAGTAAGCCATTCTTTGTGATCACTGTTTAATACAAAAACACCATCATATCGGTTATACATAGCGCGTAAAATTCTTCTGACTCTATCTTGGGAGTATTGATTAAGGTCGGTAGTAGCCTTAATAAAATCCATCCAATCGGTGTGCATAAAGAAATAGCTTTTTACATTAAACATTTCTTTAATAAACATAGAGGCAAGTGCCATGGGACCTTCTGTTGAGCAAACTATACGATCGTAGCCACCCTGATAAAAGATACGTGCAATTTCCATAATATCTGGAATACGTATCTCTTGATCTGGGTATTGTGGGAGATTAAATTTTGCCAGTGGTTTAACTACGTGTAAATGTGGTTCTTCTGCTACATTTGAGTGACATATTAAAAAATCTACTGGTAAGTCGGCCCGTTGTATCTCTTTAAGTTTTCCTGACAGAGAATTAGATACACCATTTTTATCTGTTAGGGTATCAGTTAAGTAAAGGGCTCTTTTTTGATGTTTATTTTTCCCGATATAAGTTGAAAATTCATTTAAAAAATTACGGTTCTGATATAAAACTCTAGTAGATGCAAGGCTAGAGCCAGCTAGCATTAAACTTATTAATACAGGGAACGAAAGTTTATCTAATATCTTGCCAACTTTTACATTACTTAAATTATCTTGCTTTTTACCATCGCCAAGGAAAAGCGCTGTTAACTGGCTGGGTACCTCAAATTTTTGTGTAATAGATTCAGCCGAAATAGCCTTCAATTGTTTTATATCGACAAAGCTCATAGTGGTTTCAATTCGTGAAACAATTAATTTATTTAACGAGGTAAATAAGCTATTGATACAGTCATTCACGGTGTCGGCAAAAACTTCAGGTGATTCATTGTGGGCATCTGCAATGCGCTCTAAATACTGAATACAAAAACGATAGTCCTTAGATACTGCCCATTTCATAATTTTACTTGGTTTTTTTCCTTTTAAAGCATCATGTACAAAGCTAAAAAACTTCATGGTATTTTTGTGTTTTTGCATTTCAAGTAAAAGGTTGCTTATGGTAAAGCAAGCTACTTTATCGAAAGGTGTTCCTCTGTGTAGTAATATTCTAAATAAACCAGGATCTTTAATTTTAGTGGCTACTTGAGAGAAATAATCCAGTAACGCAATATTTAGTTTTTGGTTTTCACCAACACTTCCATAAGGTGCAATATTGCCATTGCGTATTGCTTCTAAGGCAAGGTCGCTTGCCTTAGAAGTTTTTAGGCGCTGTTGTAAATTATCTATATATAAGAATGAGCCACATTGACCAGCAAATATGCCTGTATGATCATCAGACCCACCCGTTAATACTTTTTCTGCATATGGGTTTACACCAAATTCAGTCGGGTCTAGGTCATGCTTTTTAGCGTATGAAATAATCTTTTCTGCAGTAAGTCCTCTGGCCCAGTTTAGTGTTAATACACTTTGCCAAACATCACGCTGACCATTTAGAACTTCAAAGCGTTGGAATAGAACCGCAAATTTTTCAAATAGAGAAATGTCAATTTTTTCATTTCGAGTATAAAAATATAATGGGTGAGGTAGAATTACAGGTACATTAATTGAGTGTGTGTAGCGTAAAAAATCATAAATATTATGACGCTTATCATTAAGTATGGTTTCTTGTTCTTTAGTAAAACCATAGGTCAGTACATGAACAAATAGGTCGTATTCTGGAAAGAAACAGGTGAACTCAGCACCTACTAATACGTCTACGCCTTTTTCTTGTAGTTTCCAACAAGATCGAGCGTTGTTGTGGTTAGTAACGGTAATAACATCACTGCCGTTATCTTTTAAGGTTTTAACTAGGTGTTTTGTCTTCAACCATGTTTCTGGTAAACGTAAAATACGACCCCACAATTCATCTGGAATATCACTGTTGTGATCGTGACAATGAAAGTCTATTTTTAAACAATTTTCTGGGTCAAAGCGCTTAGATTGTTGAGTTAAGAACGCTTTAAATTCAGTCTGTAAATCTTGTCTAAAACTTTCTTTTTGACTGTGATTAATTAATGATGACATAACTATCCCGCCTTCTTTATTGTTGTATTATCATTGTTACAATTGGCTGAATTAGAGGTAATAGGAATATTATTTTCGCCATCACTTTTGAATAAGGGCTTGGTAATCCAGTTATTCAAAAAAGAGAATTTAGTGGATATCATGTCGACTAAAAACTGACGTTTAATATTTTTATTAGTGAGATTTTCATTAGACCACCACCAACCATCATTCTTCATTGTCAGGGCGGCTTCAGTAAAGCAAGTGACTACGTTATTGAATTCAATATCGGTATAATCAAAGCTCATTATCATTCTTCCCGAACCAATCCAGCTAAGTTCTAGGCCCGCATCTCTTAAATAAAATTGCAGTGCCCAGTTATAGCGGCTAGGTTGAGTGAATATGACGGAGAGGATGCTGTGCATATTGTCAATTCTGATAGGGAGTTTTTCATTATCTAAACGCTGATTGAATTCTTTTACACGGCGATTCCATATTGTTTCTTGTTGGCTGTACTTCTGTTGATATTCTGGTTGTTCTATAGTTTGTAAAAATTCATCCATACAGGCCATAACATACGGGTGAGAATTGAATGTGCCTCTTGCGAACGATACATCGGCTGGACTATTATTTTTGTAACGTTTCATAAGGTTTTTCTTACCAGCGACTACACCTACAGGAAGTCCTCCACCTAATGTTTTTCCGTAGGTTACTAAGTCGGCTTGCACATCAAAATAACCTTGCGCCCCCTGGTAACTTAATCTAAACCCTGTAAATACTTCATCAAAAATTAAAACGATACCTTTTTCAGAGCAAATCTCACGAATTTTTTTCAGCCATATTGTATAGGCTTCTTTATTAAACGAAGTTGAGCGGTCACTGGCAATTAATGTGGCATCTGATGATGTATCTGAGTTTGGATGAAATGCTTGTAATGGGTTTATCAACACACAAGCAATGTCTTTGCGGGTTTTTAATACTTTTAAGGTTTTTTCACTTAAGTCTTGTAGTGTATAAACGTCATTTACTTTGCGCTTATTGCCAATACCTGGTTGTACGCCATCCCACCAGCCATGGTATGCACCACATAAACGTACTAGGTGTGTTCTTCCAGTATGATATCTTGCTAAGCGAACAGCCTGCATAACGGCTTCTGTACCAGACATATGGAACGATATCTCATCTAGCCCCGAGATTTTTTTAATTGCGTCTACATTGTTTTTTATTAGGGGATGGTAAGAGCCTAGAACAGGACCCAGTTTATTAACCTTAGCAAATGCATTGTCCATACAACGCTTGTAGAACTCGTAACCAAAAACATTTACACCATAAGATCCTGAAACGTCATAACGCCAATTGCCATCTAGGTCTTTTATTTTTGTTCCCTGGCTTTCTTCTACAATCGATCCAAGTTTAAACTCTTTAGGAAGCAGTGTTCGATATGGGAAGGGTACTCGGTATTGGCTGGTAAACTGGATATCCGAAATACTGTTCTCTAACGAGGCGCTATAGGCGAGTGTTTTAGCTGATTTTTTAATTATATTATTTTGTAATCGCTTGAACCCCAGCTCCCTTTGTTTAGCAATGGCCTTAGGCGCACCATCGCTGCAAAAGTAATAGTCTTGGTCATAGTCGAAAAAGGGTACAAGCTTAGCCACTCTCCGTGACATTTTACTGTGCCCTTTTAAAGAAGGGTGTTTGGCAATTGATAGCTGCAGTCGAATTAGTATTCGTCTAATTAGATATAGGCTTAAAAGTACTATTACCGTTAGGGTGATAAAATTCATAACAATTATTTATCTCTTGAATCAGTATTGTTAAAAAAGTTAACACGGAGATTTGAATATAATATTTCAGATATATGTCGCGACTGTCATATTTAGTTAATAAAATTGAAATATAGGCGCGTACAGCTAAGCAAGAACATAGTGCGATCAACGGGCTTCTGGTATATTTCTCACATTAGGAATGAGCTTGTGTATTAGGAGTATTGGCTGTGTTTGTTATGTTGGGTGTTCTAAAACTATTGAGAGTTTTATGTCAATAATACTAGGTATTGACCCAGGTTCGCGTTTAACCGGCTTTGGGGTTATTGAGTACCAGAGCAACAAGTTAAGATATATCACATCTGGCTGTATTCGAATTGATACATCAAAAGACTTGGCGTATCGCTTAAAGCAAATATTTGATTGTGTGAGCCAGATAATTGTCGATAACAACCCCGATGAATTTGCCATCGAGCAGGTCTTTATGGGTAAAAATGTTGATTCAGCTTTAAAGCTAGGTCAAGCAAGGGGCAGCGCCATTGTGGCAGCCGCTAACAATAATTTACCTGTTTTTGAATATGCAGCTCGTTCGGTTAAGCAGGCTGTAACAGGTAAAGGCAGCGCTGAAAAAGAACAGGTTCAGCATATGGTTCAAATTCTGTTAAGTCTTCCAGGCAAGCCTCAAGAAGATGCAGCTGATGCTTTAGCAATAGCGATCACACATGCTTATAGCCATAATAATCTAGTGGCTAAAGCAGGCGCCAGTCGACAAAAAAATGGCCGATTACAGAAGTTCCCCAGTTAAATATGCAAGTTTTGAAAAGCACCTCAACTCCTAAACGTCTTAAGCTCTAGCCATTCTAACTATGTTTGGGTATTCTACTGGGTATAATTACAGTATTAATATGATAAGTGTTTAAATTATGATCGGTCGAATCACTGGTACGTTATTAGAAAAACAATCTCCAGAACTGTTAATAGACGTGAATGGGGTGGGCTACGAAGTGCTCGCACCTATGACATCTATATATAATTTGCCGGCATTGGGCCAGCAGGTTACTTTGCATACTCACTTTGTAGTGCGCGAAGATGCACAAATATTATTTGGTTTTTCGGACAAGCAGCAGCGTAAGTTATTTAGGGCCCTAATAAAGGTTTCCGGAGTCGGTCCTAAGTTGGCCCTGTCTATACTCTCGGGTATTGAAGCCGATAATTTTGTGCGCTGTATTTTAGATGGTGACTCGGCTTCTTTAGTGCGTATTCCAGGAATAGGGAAAAAGACCGCTGAACGTTTAGTGGTAGAAATGAAAGACCGTCTAAAAGAATGGCATATAGATACCGAGTTACCAATGATGGCCACTGCAAATCCAGGGCCTGCATCTATGGATCATTGGATTATGGAAGCTGAAAGTGCCTTGATAGCATTGGGTTATAAACCCACCGAAGCGGCTAAATCTATCGCATCTATCAAGCAGCCAGTAACCGGAGCTGAAGACTTAATTCGCTTTGCTTTAAAAGGTATGCTTAAGCAATAGTATTAGCACGTAGTTTTAAGTAATAATGTTAATCGGTAAATTAATAATGACGCTTATTAGAGTAACTCCATGATAGAAAGTGATCGCTTTGTCAGTGCTGATATTATTGAATCGGCCCCCCAAGAAAATCCGTTAGATAGAGCTATTCGGCCTACATTATTAAAAGATTACGAAGGGCAGCAGCCTGTTAGAGAGCAAATGGAGATTTTTATTGGCGCGGCCAAAGCGCGTCAAGAACCATTAGATCATACGCTTATTTTTGGTCCACCTGGGCTAGGTAAAACCACATTAGCCAATATTATTGCTAATGAACTTGGCTCGAATATTAAATCGACCTCTGGTCCTGTGCTAGAAAAAGCAGGGGATTTAGCTGCCATGCTCACCAACCTTGAAGAAGGGGACGTGTTGTTCATAGATGAAATTCATCGACTAAGTCCCGCCATTGAAGAAATTCTTTACCCAGCTATGGAAGATTACCAGTTAGATATAATGGTAGGCGAAGGTCCTGCTGCTAGGTCTCTTAAAATCGACTTGCCATCATTTACTTTAGTTGGGGCAACCACTCGTGCAGGTTTGCTAACCGCGCCATTAAGAGACCGCTTTGGTATTGTTCAACGCCTTGAATTTTACAATGTGGCTGATTTAACTGGCATTGTAAGCCGAAGTGCAAAGGTATTGGATGTAATTATTGATGAACGTGGGGCCAAAGAAGTGGCAATGCGTTCTCGTGGCACCCCCCGCATAGCAAACCGTCTTTTACGCAGAGTACGCGATTACGCCGAAGTAAAAGGCAATGGCGAAGTCACCCAGCAAATGGCTGATTTGGCGTTGAATATGTTGCATGTAGATACTCATGGCCTAGATCATATGGATCGACGTTTATTATTGGCCATGATTGAAAAATTTGGTGGTGGCCCAGTTGGAGTAGATTCTCTAGCTGCGGCTATTAGCGAAGAGCGTGACACGATTGAAGATGTCCTGGAGCCTTATTTAATTCAACAGGGTTTTATGATGAGGACTCCAAGAGGTCGAGTGGTGACAGAACACGCTTATGCTCATTTTGGTCTACCTGCAAAAGTCGATAGCTAGTGAGATTTAATACATGACTGCAGAGCAGAAAATTATTATTGAAAATAATTCTAATAGCGAGTTTAGTTGGCCAGTAAGGGTCTACTTTGAAGATACTGATGCTGGCGGTATTGTATATCATGCACAATATTTGCACTTTCTTGAGCGGGCACGCACAGAATGGTTGCGTAATTTAGGTTTTAATCAATCGGAATTAAAATCGCAGGGTATTTTATTTGTGGTAAGAGATATGGCCATTAAATGGATTGACCCTGCAAGATTAGATGATGAACTTATTGTTAATGTTAATATCGAACAAATCAAGAAAGCTTCACTGATAATGCAGCAAGTTATAATGTGCGGAAATATTAGCAAGCTTACAGCACGAGTTACCATTGCTTGTTTAGATGGTGTTAGCATGAAGCCTATTGCTATTCCAAAAAATATATTTAAAGCATAAAAATATAGTTAAAGCATAATGTAGCTAAAGTTAGTCAGTTAAATTTAAATGATTAAGTTATTTGTAATAAAAAATAAATAATACAAGATCACAATGAAGCAGCGAATTACAGCGCAGTTTAGACAAAAATAAGTAAGGAGTACCTTTTGGACGAATCGATGACCTTATGGTCGCTAATCTCAAGCGCTAGTTGGGTAGTTAAGGGTGTAATGCTGGTTTTAATGGCCGCAGTATTTTCATCTTGGGTAGTTATTGTACAGCGCCAGCGAGTAATCAGCGCAGCAAAAAGCAGCTATGTGGACTTCGAAGATCGATTTTGGTCTGGCATGGACCTTAGTCAGCTATATCGCGAGATTAATAAAGAGCAACCAGCGTTTGGTGTTGAGAATATTTTTGCCGCCGGTTTTCGCGAATTTAGTCGCTTAAGACAACAGAGTAGTGCCGATCCAGAAGCGATTATGGAAGGTACTCAGCGTGCTATGCGAGTAGCCACTACGCGTGAATCTGAGTTGTTAGAGCATCACCTAGACTTTTTAGCGACGGTTGGGTCAACCAGCCCATACATAGGTTTATTTGGTACAGTTTGGGGAATCATGAATAGCTTTATAGGTTTGGCTAGTGTGCAGCAAGCGTCGCTTGCGACTGTTGCCCCTGGTATTGCTGAGGCTCTTATAGCAACTGCTATAGGTCTGTTTGCAGCCATTCCAGCGGTTATTTTTTACAACCGTTATACCACCCAGGTCGACCAGCTAATTACTAGCTACGAGACTTTTTCTGAAGAATTTGCCAATGTTTTACATCGTCAGGTTTATAAAAAAGCTAAAACGGCTGAAGTGGTAATAGAAAGTAATGGCCAGAAATAAACGACGTCCTATAGCCGAGATGAATGTGGTGCCTTATATCGACGTGATGTTGGTATTAATGGTTATATTCATGATTACAGCGCCAGTGCTTACGCAAGGGGTAAAAGTTGATTTACCTCAGGTTGCCAGTGAGCCATTAAAAACACCTAAACAACAAGAGCCGCTGATTGTTACGATTACAAAAGCAGGGCATTACGTTATTGAGCGCGGACGCGATGAAGATAAAGCCGCCAATCTTGAGTATGTTCAGCGCTTTGTATCAAAAGTATTAAAGCAGCAGCCACAAACTGAGGTAATGGTAAGGGGCGATAAAGAAGTTATCTACGGCAAGGTAATCGACTTGATGACTACGCTGCAAGCTGCGGGCGCAATAAGTGTAGGGTTAGTGACCGAAGCACCACCAGCAGGTAAATAATATGCTGTTTTTACCTGTTACAGACCCCCGTAGTTTTGCCTACCCGGTGCTGATTTCTAGCTTTATGGTGATTTGCATTATTGCTTCAATGTCTTTTAGCTGGAGTCAAAGTGATACTCATATTGTTAAAGTCCCAAAGACAATTTCAGCTAGAATTGTGCAAATAGATAAACCCAAGCCAAAAACGGTTAAGCAGCCTGTTAAAAAGCAGGTAAGTAAACAAGCGGTAGTCCCACCAAAAAAACAAACACCAAAACCTAAGGTTATTAAGCCGGTAGATAAGACCGTTGCCAAGCAAAAACCTAAAGCGGATAACGCACCTTTGCCTTTACCAGGGGCTGACTTGTCTAAAGCATTGGCTGAAGATGAAGCGCAAAGTCAACTGGCTGATCTTTTGAATGGCGAAATACAAGCTCGTCAAGCTGAAGAAGACCAGCAAGCCGTTGCCAGTTTTGCTGGTCAGATAAAAGCATTAATCCAAAGCGTTTGGCGTTTCCCTCCTAGCGCCAAGCATGACCAAGTGGTTTTGTTGCGTATTTTTATGGTGCCAACGGGAGAAGTTACCGATGTTCAGTTGGTGGAATCAAGCGGCAATACAGCACTAGATCGCAGCGCCGAACAAGCAGTATGGAGAGTAGCAAAATTCCCTGTACCTGAAGATGCTTCGTTGTTTGAAAAGCAGTTCAGAAATTTTTTAATTCAACTTAAACCGGAAAATGCAAGATTATGATAAAGCGGTATATTTTTTTATTATTAATGAGTTTTTGTGTCTCGTCGCAAGCAGAGTTAACCATAGAAATAACTCAAGGAATTGCCTCGTCTATTCCTATCTCAGTGGTGCCTTTCAAGTTTGAGGGTCGTCTAAAGGAAAGCGTGGAGCAAATTGTGCGTAGTGATTTAGAGCGCAGTGGGCATTTTTCTTTGCTGGCACCAGACGACATGTTGAGTCAGCCCGCCACAGAAGATGATATTTATTTCACCGACTGGCGCTTACTGAAACAAGATTATATTGTTATTGGCACGGTTAAAGCACTGCCTAATCAGCAGTATGAAATACGTTATCAGTTATTCGATGTATTCAGTGAAACTGAATTGTTAACACAAACTCTTAAAGGTACGGAGAGCCAGTTACGTGATATTGCCCATCGTATTAGTGACGCTATTTATGAACAGCTAACAGGAATTAGAGGGGCGTTTTCAACTAAGATTGCCTACGTAACCACTAATCCACAAAGATCAGTATTCAATTTGTCTGTTGCTGATAGTGACGGCGCTAGAGAAAAAACAGTTTTAACAAGTAAGTACTCCATTATCTCGCCAAGCTGGTCGCCAGATGGAAAGCAATTAGCTTATGTGCTAGTAGAAGATGATGGCAGCCGAGTATATATCCAGGACTTGGCAACGGGTAAAAAGCGACTCATCAGTGCCCAAAAAGGTATTAACAGCGCGCCCTCGTTTTCACCCGATGGTAAAAAATTAGCATTGGTGTTATCTAAAGATGGCAACCCAGAGATATATGTTGTAAAACTTGCAGACAATAGTTGGACTAGGGTAACTAACCATTATGCTATAGATACAGAGCCAAATTGGATGCCAGATGGAGAGCATATTATTTTCACCAGTGGACGAACTGGAAATCCACAAATTTACAGGGTTAATTTAACCAGTGGTTATACCGAACGCTTAACATTTGAAGGTAGTTATAATGCTAGGGCCAGATTGGCTCAAGATGGGCGGTTTTTAGTTTTGGTGCATCAAGCAAATCCTGGTGCACCATTTCATATCGCCTCACTAGATTTGGTAAGAGGACTTGTTCAGACTTTGACGTCCGACACACAACTAGACGAGTCGCCTAGTGTTTCTCCTAACGGAGTTATGGTAATGTATGCTGCAAAGTATAATGGACGCAGCATATTGGCAGCAGTATCAGTTGCTGGAGACGTTAGGTTCTTGCTACCATCTAAAAATGGTGATGTTAGGGAGCCAGCTTGGGGACCGTATCTAAATTAATAATAATTAGAACAGTAACAAAGTTAGACTGATTTAAAACTAAAACTAAAACTAAAACTAAGGTAATAAAAATGGAATTAAATAAATTATTAGCAGTATCGTTGTTGTCACTGGCTATTGCGGGTTGCGCAAGCAGCGGTACAACTGATGAAGCTTCTTCTAGCACAGATGAGTTTTTAGAAGAAAGCCAAACACAAGCTGTTCCTGACGCTACTGGTTTTGAAGTTGTAACAGAAGAGCAAGTTGAAATGATTTCTGACGCTATGTTAGAGCAAACAACTGTTTATTTCGGTTATGACCGTTCTGAGATTCGCCCAGAATTTAAAGACGTATTAAACTCACACGCGACTTATTTAGTTGCTAATCCTCAAGCTAGCATTGTTTTAGAAGGACATTGTGACGAGCGTGGAACGGTTGAATATAACCTTGCTCTAGGTGAGCGTCGTGCTGATACTGTTAAGCGTTACTTAATTGTTCAAGGTGCAAACCCTAGCCAGATCGAAAGTGTAAGCTTTGGTGAAGAGCGTCCAGCAGTGATGGGTTCTGATGAGTCGGCAATGTCTAAAAACCGTCGTGCAGAGATAAAATATAAGTAATGATTAATGCTGTTTCAAAAGCATTGCCTTTAGCCCTTATGGGGCTATTGGCTTTTAGTACTTCAGCTGCTGAGACCTGGTCATCTTTGGATGCACCAGCAGCAGTGTCGAAGCCGTCAAAGGCTAAAGCTAGTCCCGCAACGGCTTCTGCAGGGCTAAGTAGCTCTGCTGCCCAAATTTTATTTAGTGACCTAGAGACGCTTAAGCAAGAAGTGCAAAAGCTGCAGGATGTCATTGAACAGCAAGGCCATGAGTTAAAAAAACTCAAAGCTGCGCAAAAAGAAAGATACCTAGATCTAGACCGTCGAATATCTCAAGCGGCCAGCAAACCAGTGCAGAAATCCACCAGTTCGAGTATCGCTAATGGCGACGAGCAATATAATGTGGCGTATGGTTTGATGAAAGGTCAAAAATTAGATGCTGCAGCGAATACGTTTAGTGTTTTTTTGCAGGATTACCCAAAAAGTCGGTTAGCCGTTAATGGGTATTACTGGCTTGGCCAGATTTATTATAATCAGGGTAAGTTAGACGATGCACGAAAAGCGTTTACGTTTGTCGTGAATCAATTTCCAGATCATCAAAAAACCGCTGACTCTATGTATAAGTTAGGGGT
>JAWUVO010000113.1:0-18448 GCA_034112325.1 Bermanella sp.
CTGATCGGGCCACCGCATACAATCCAATCACAGGCGTATTCATGGCAACCGCTATATGAGCTGGGCCGGTGTCGGGGGCAATTAGGCAATCTACTTCACCTAACAGGGCGGCTATTTGTTTGTGTTTAGTTTTACCCACTAAGTTATCGATTGGGGTTTTGGCTAAAGCTTGAATGTCCTCTGCCAATTTAATTTCGTTGGCCGCAGGGCCACCCGTTAATACAAACTCTACATCATACTTAGCAGATGCTTGATCGATCAGCTGCGCGTAGTGCTCGGCCTTCCAAGTACGCTCGGCCTTACTGGCTGCTGCATTAATGGCAACGTATTTACTGCTGATTATTTTTTGTTGGCTTTTAGCCCACGACTTATCCTGTGGGCTAACGTATAGCTGCCAGTCAAAGTCAGCGGCATCAGTGGGTGTATTAATACCCAAGTAGCGAGCGAACCCCATAAAACCTTCAGCAAGATGTTGATCGGCTGGTGGGATCTGTTCTTTGACAAAAAATGAATGCAGGTCTTTGGCGCGGCCATTATCAAAGCCAATTTTTCGTTTGGCATTAATATGCGGGTAAATAAGGTTGGTTCTAAAACTGGCCTGAGCTGCAATTAAAATATCGAATTCATATTGTTTAAACAGCTTACGCAATTGCAAATAATCTTTTATCTTTTGCGGCTTTTTAATCACTAAAAACTCGATGCCTTCAAGCCCTTCTAATAAAGGGAAAACGGCCGAGCTGGTGATCCAAGTAATGCGGCAGTTAGGCCAAGCGTTTTGCAGTGCACGAACCATAGGAATGGCCAGCACCACATCGCCAAGTGCCGACATGCGGAAAAAGGCAATGTGCTTAGGAGTATCTATTGCTGGGGTCGATATTGATTGTGAAGACATGTCTGCCATACGTTAACCATGAATATGCAGGCATTATAACCCAAGTAAATGAGATGTACCTGCTATAAGGCGTGCGATATTCCCTGACAAATTTTAGTGCGGAACGTCACTTGACCCTGCAGCCGCCACTTGCCCACCATCTAATACCAGCGTATTACCAGTCATCCAAGCCGAGGCCCGCGATGATAAATAAATAGCGGCTCCGGCTGCATCTTTTGCATCACCCATACGACCACGAGGTAAGTTACCCGTTAGCTGAGCACTTACTACTTCATCGTTAGCTAAAAATGCAGTCATGTTGCTGGGAAAAAACCCAGGGGCAATGGCGTTCACATTAATATTACTTGGGGCTAGGTCTACTGCTAGGTGTTTAGTTAAATGAATAACGGCCGCTTTACTAGACGTGTAAGAATACGTTTGCATGCCCGGGTGGGTTAATCCATTAACCGATGCAATATTAATCACTCGGGCAGGGTCTTCGTAGGTGGCGGCTTGTTTAAGTGCAGGCGCTAGCTGTTGAGTTAAAAAGAATAATGACTTGACGTTTAAGTCCATTACTTTATCCCATGCTGACTCGGTAAAGTCTTCGAATGGCGCTCCCCAAGATGCCCCTGCATTATTAATTAGTATGTCTATTTTTTCCTCACGTTGTTTTATTTCATCAGCAAAAGCAATTACACCTTCATTACTTGAAAGGTCAGAGCGAATAGCAATACATTCACCTAGCTTACCAAGTGTTTGCTGAGCGGCATTAAGTTCGGCTTCTTTTCTGGCGGTGATATAAACTTTTGCGCCGTTTTCTAATAAGCCTTGTGCCATCATGGCGCCTATGCCGCGCGAGCCGCCAGTAATAACAGCTATTTTTCCGGCCACATCAAATAAGTTTTTCATTAATAAATCCTGCTCTAATATTTTATTTTTATTACTTTATATGCGATCAAACTATCATATTTTATCGTGTTTTGTCGTCAAATAAAAAAGCCCGAATACAATTCGGGCTTTAGTTTAGAGCGGCTAGTTATTGCTTCAATACTTTATTTAAAGTCAGCCGCACTATGGCGTTCTATTAATTGCTGGTCTGGCTCGCCCCAACTTTTATTGACTATACGTCCTCTTTTAACCGCTGGACGCTGAGCAATTTCATCGGTCCATCGAATCACATTTTTATAGGTATGGGCTTCAATAAATTCAGCCGCTTCGTATACTTCATTTTTAACCAAGGCACCGTACCAAGGCCAAATAGCCATATCGGCGATTGTGTACTCGTCGCCTGCTATAAATTTATTATTGGCAAGCTGTTTGTCTAGCACATCTAACTGGCGCTTTACCTCCATGGTGTAGCGGTCAATTGGGTATTGATATTTTTCTGGAGCGTAAGCATAAAAATGGCCGAAACCACCACCTAACATTGGTGTTGCCCCCATTTGCCAAAACAACCAAGACATCACTTCTGCACGCTGTGCAGGCTCTACTGGTAAAAATACATTAAACTTTTCGGCTAAATAAACAAGAATGGCACCCGATTCAAAAATACGCGTGGGTGGTGTGGTACTCATATCTAACAACGCAGGAATCTTTGAGTTAGGGTTTATCTCTACAAACTCATTACCAAACTGCTCACCTTCCATTATGTTAATTAAATATGCATCGTACTCAGCTTCTTTAATACCTAATTCAACCAGCTCTTCAAGCATAACAGTGGTTTTTACCCCGTTAGGCGTGGCCAGTGAATATAACTGAAACGGATGCTCTCCCACTGGAAGAGCTTTATCATGAGTAGCACCCGCTATAGGGCGGTTAATGTTTGCAAATTTGCCACCATTACCGGGATCCCATTTCCAAACTTTTGGCGGTGTATAAGTTGGGTCTGACATATTTGATCCTTTATGATGATAAGCAAGTATTGAAAGTTGATCTAATGTAGACCTTTTTTATGGGGATAGGTAGCCGTCAATGCAAGTGGATTAGACTGTTTCAAATTACAGTAAACCCTTTATCCACCTATGGATGCCTGTGGATTATTTAACATTAATATGTAGCGCATGTTGATATACAATAGCGCTCATAAATAGCCAACATTACGCAGGTATTACCATGTCCACCATGACGTTAGAGCTTAAAGAAGGCGTTCATGTCTTAACTCTCACCAATAACGAAAAAGAAAATACATTCACATTAGACGTTTTGCATGAATATTTGGCAGCATTTGAACAGGTAGAAAATTACCAGGGTAATACTGCTTTACTGATTACCTGCGAAGGCGAAAAAACCTTTTCTAATGGAATTAACTTAAATTGGTTTATGGGTAATTCTACGCAACAAGAAAAGGACGCTTTTCCAGATACTATAGATAAGGTCTACGTTGCTCTGGCAACACTAAATGCTCCCACTGTTATTTGTATGAACGGCAACACATATGCGGGTGGAGCAATACTGGCAGCGTGTGGCGATTTTAGGGTAATGCGCGCCGACCGTGGTCGCTACTGTTTTCCCGAAGTGAATATTAACATTCCATTTCGACCAAAGATGCACACGGTTTTAGACTTGTATCATAACCAACAAGTGCTTAAAGAAATGATGCTTTTAGGTAGCGCAAAAACAGGCGCAGAGTGTTTAGCCGCTGGGTTCGTAGATTACTTGTACCCGCTTGAAGAGCTTCAAGATAAAGCGTTTCAATTGGCTAAGACATTAAAAAGTAAAAACAGAAAAACCTACTCTACTATTAAACAGGGTTTACGCGAGAAATTGTTTAGCTACCGTGCTGAGTTTGAACTTTAAATGCTTTGAATTTTAAATACTTAGCTAGCTCACAAGTCAGCCATTAAACGCTTCACTGTTGCTTTTATAGTTTCGCTGGCTTGCTCACTGGTAAGCCCTTGAGCCGAGGTTAGAGTTAACCAGTAGTCAAAACTCATACAGCCATTAATGGCATTGAATATGGTTATGTCTGTTGTCTCGTTTATTGGCAAAATATCTTCTAATACTTTTTTTTCAAGACTGTTCCAATATGCTACATCCTGTCGAATAAATTCAGATGTATGTTTATGAAATTTTGCCGCCACTCGGTAGGGGGCAATCATCTGATAAATAGATACTTTACGATCCAGAAGATCTAAGGTTTTTTCTTGCCAATTAGCACCTTTAATTGGCTTTTTAAATTCAGGCATGAATATGCGCTGAATTTCCACTGACAATTCACGAAATAATAATTCCATCTCGTTAAAACGACGAAATACAGTGCGTAAACCAACTCCAGCTCTTGATGCTACTGTTTCTGCACTGGGTTCTAAACAACCTTCACGAATTAGCTGCAGCATCGCCTCAACAATTTTTTGCCGACTGTCGTTGGTGCGTTGCTTGCGCCCGTCTAATTCTTTCTGGGATTCTAAATAAGGCATTGCTTTGACTTCAACAAATTAGATATTGTCACAAGTATGCCATAATCATTCAACCGTTACCGATTTAGCTAGGTTACGAGGCTGATCAACATCGGTGCCCTTTAATACCGCTACATGGTAGCTGAGTAACTGTAATGGAATGATGTATAAGATCGGTTCCATTAAACCGCTCACAGACGGCATGCTTAGTACCTTCATATTATCAGTAGGTTTAACATTGGCCCTTTCATCGGCAAATACAAACAATTCTCCTCCACGGGCACGAACTTCTTCTAAATTAGATTTTAATTTATCTAACAGATCGTTGTGTGGCGCTACCGCAATAATTGGCGTGTCTTTATCGACCAAGGCTAAAGGCCCATGTTTTAGTTCACCTGCTGGGTAAGCTTCGGCATGTATGTATGAAATTTCTTTTAACTTCAACGCACCTTCCATGGCAATTGGATACATGGCACCACGGCCCAAAAATAAACCATTATGTTTATCGGCAAAATCTTGCGCTATGCGCTCGATATCAGCATCCATCGCGATAGCTTTTTCAATTAACTCGGGCATTTTTGCTAAGTCGGCAATTATTTCTTCTTCTACTTGAGGCACCATGCCATGTCGACGTCCAAGGGCAATGGTTAGTAACATTAAAACCACCAACTGAGAGGTAAATGCTTTGGTCGATGCCACGCCAATTTCAGGCCCTGCGTTTGTCATAATTGCTAGGTCTGATTCACGCACCAACGATGAACCAGGCACATTACAAATACTTAAACTGGCAGTGAAGCCGATTTCTTTTGCTTTACGCAGTGCCGCTAAAGTATCCGCTGTTTCTCCAGATTGCGAGATAGTGATAAATAAGCTGTTAGGCAACGCCACTGTTTTACGATAACGATACTCACTGGCAACTTCTACTTGGCAAGGAATACCCACCAGGCTCTCGATCCAATATTTGGCCACCATACCTGAATGAAATGATGTGCCGCATGCAATAATTTGCACCGCTTCGGTTTTATCAAACACTTCTTTTGCTTTGATTCCAAAGGCTTGTTCTAACAAACGTGTTTTATTAATTCGGCCCTCTAAACAATTGCGTACTACATCTGGCTGTTCGTAAATTTCTTTCATCATGTAATGACGGAATTCACCTTTATCAGCGATGTCCATCTTATGTTCAAATACGTTTACCTCGTGTATTACCTCAGAGTTATCAGCATCCCAAATACGCACTTGGTCGGTGGTTAACTCGGCAACATCACCTTCATCTAAAAAGATAAAACGGTCGGTAACTTGCAATAAAGCCAGCTGATCAGACGCAATAAAGTGTTCGCCACTGCCTACACCAATTACCAGTGGAGACCCTTGACGAGCCGCGACCAATATACCTGGATGGTCAGCGCTGATTACGCCTAATGCATATGCCCCATCTAAACGGGTGATGGTTTCTTTAACTGCATCACTAAGAGACGATATTTTTTGCAGGTTTTGGTGCAGTAAATGAACAATGACTTCAGTATCAGTTTGAGATTTAAACACGTAGCCCGCTGCTTGCAGCTCTTCTCGCAGCTCTTCATGGTTTTCAATGATGCCGTTATGCACAATTACTAAACGCTCGCCCGACATATGAGGGTGAGAGTTTCCTTGCGAAGGCTTACCGTGTGTTGCCCAGCGAGTATGGGCAATACCTGTCTTGCCTGAAAAAGGCTCGGCTTTTAATCCGTCTTCTAGTTCTTTTACTTTGCCCATTCGACGACAACGCTCAATAACACCCGCATCGGTCAACACGGCTAATCCAGCACTGTCATATCCACGATACTCAAGACGGCGTAAGCCTTCTAAAAGAATTTCGTTTACATCACGATTTGCGATACCACCAACTATTCCACACATACAATCTATTCCTTTATATTCGGTTGGAGCTTGCTTGCAAGCGAAAGTAGCAAAGATTAATTAAATCTAAGCATCGCTAGTTCTGCTCTTTTGCTATCTTCAATATCTTCGCTTGCAAGCAAGCTGCTACCTGGCTTCTTTCGCTTGCAAGCAAGCTCCAACCTGATTTAATTTATTTTTTAACAGGACGTGTCCAGCTTAAATTCTTTTGTCTTCCACGAGCTATGGCTAACTGATCAGCTTCAACTTCTTTGGTAATGGTTGAGCCTGCACCAATGGTGGCGCCAGAGCCAATTTTAACTGGTGCCACTAGCGATGAATTTGAACCAATAAATGCACCATCGCCGATTTCAGTTTTAAATTTATTAACTCCGTCATAATTACAGGTAATGGTGCCTGCACCAATGTTGGCACCTTTGCCTATTACTGCATCGCCAATGTACGTTAGATGGTTAACCTTAGAGCCTTCACCAATGATCGATTTTTTCACTTCGCAAAAGTTACCGACCTTGGCGCCGTTCTCTAATTGGGCCCCTGGACGTAAACGCGCATAAGGACCAATGTCACAGCCTTCTTTGACAAGTGCATCTTCTAAATGACTGAATGCTTTTACTTTAGTGCCCGCGGCCAGTGAGGTATTTTTGATAATACAGTTAGCTTCTATGGTAACGCTGTCACCTAAAACAATATTACCTTCTAAGATTACATTGGCGTCGATGACTACATCTCGACCGACCTGAATATTGTTAATGCCATTGCCACGAATATCTAACCGCGCAGGGTCTAAAACTGTTACGCCTTTTGCCATAAGTTCGTTTACTAAACGAGCTTGATACCAACGCTCAAGTGCCGCTTGTTGAGCTCGGTTATTTACCCCATAAGTTTCTTCAGCAAATTCTGGTTGAATGGTTTGAACGGCAATACCTGCGTTAACCGACATTTCAATTACATCGGTTAAATAATATTCGCCTTGAGCATTTTCATTAGAGAGTTTTGGCAACCATTCATGTAATTTTTCAGTAGGAATTGAAACAATACCAGTGTTAACTTCGGTGATAGCGAGTTCAGATTCGTTGGCGTCTTTATGCTCTACAATCGCTTTAACGCGGTGATCAGCACCCCGTACAATTCGACCATAACCAGTTGGGTCGTCCATTGTTACCGTTAACAGACCGGTTAGATTGTGCTTGGCGATATCTACCAATGCTTGAAGTGTATTACTTTGAATTAGTGGTACATCACCATACAGAATTAACGTAACACCATCGGCCTGCAAATTTGGTAGCGCCATTTTAACCGCATGACCGGTGCCATTTTGCTCAGTTTGTAGCGCCCATTGAATGTCTTTGGCATCAGCAAATGTCGCTTTAACGGCTTCCGATCCGTGCCCAATAACCACATGCAATGCTTGAGCTTTTACCACCCGAGCAGCGTCTAATACGTGGGCCAACATGGGTTTGCCAGCAATTGGGTGCAATACTTTTGGTAAGTCTGACTTCATGCGCGAACCTTGGCCCGCGGCTAATACAACAACTTCAATATTCATTTTTATTTTATTCGCTTCTATGCGTTGGTTGCAGGCATGATTTGTTAATCAAAAAATCAAAAAATCGCCCTAAACCATCCTTTTTAGTGTTTTCTCTGTCTAATTCCGTCAGACAGTAAAATTAGGTTGCACAGTCTATTTAGATTGGTACGATTTACAATCTACTTTGTCACAAAAATAATGACAACAATGAATTTATCTGCATTAACACAACTTGGGCTAAGCGACCGCGAGATCGCTATTTATCATGCTTTGTTAACTCTAGGACCCGCATCTATTCGGGACTTGGCGGTAAAAGCTAATATAAATAGAGGCTCGACCTACGAGACCTTAAAGGTGTTAGTGAGCAAAGGAATTGTCAATTATTTACCAAAAGGAAAGCGTCGTGTTTTTCAAGCGGAAGACCCAGACCGTTTATTGGACCTAGCAGAAGAAAAGCGCCAAGCGTTAGAAAATACCTTGTTAGAATTAAAATCTGACATCATTCCCAGCTTAAAGCACCTTAAAACTGACATGGTTTCCGGTAATGTTCGTTTTTATGAAGGAGACGATGGTGTCGAGTTAGTGCTGCGAGATATTTTGAACAGCGTAGATCGCTCTAGTAAAAAGCAGTATTCGGTCATTTCTACACAAGCTTTACGTGAACATCTTTATCGTCCTTTCCCTACTTTTACTAAACAAAGAGTAGCCAAAAATATTCATGTGCAAGTAATCGCTATTGGAGATGGCGGCGACGAAGCAGAACTGGCTGAGCGAAAATGGATGAAGGGGCAGGGCAATGCATCCTATATTGCGATTTATCCTCCTAAAGTAGCGATGATTAGCTTAGCCAATAATAATTACCCTGTTGTGGTGGTGATTGACAGTGATGCTATAGCTGGAACTCAGCAAATGATGTTTGACATGTTGTGGCGAGCACTTTAAATGTCTTTATTTATATTATCGTTCAATTATTGATTGTTTGATTAAACGCTTTCCTATTTCCTATTTTAATCCTGTTTTCTATATTTGACCTTCGACGTCATGTTTAAGCATTGTTATGACTGCTAATGTGTTGTCAGCATTAAAAAGCGTTTACATTTTAGTCAACGGGAACCACAAACATGAACGTAACTTTTTCACCATCAGAACTTACCTTTCAGCAAGAAGTCCGTGAGTTTCTTAATACCAAATTACCCAAAGATATAGCACACAAAGTCAAAAATGATCTTCATATGATAAAAGAAGACTTTGTAATCTGGCAGAAAATTTTAGCTGATAAGGGATGGGCGGCTATTAATTGGCCTGCTGAACATGGTGGAACTGGTTGGACATCTACCCAGAAATATATATGGAGTAATGAATGTGCCGTAGCAGGAGCACCCGCTATAGTGCCATTTGGCCTAGGTATGGTAGCACCTATTATTTACACCTATGGTTCAGACATACAAAAGAAAACATTCTTACCAGGTATTTTGAATAGCGATGTATGGTGGTGCCAAGGCTATTCTGAAGCTAATGCTGGTTCTGACCTCGCATCGTTAAAAACAACTGCTATATCAGACGGTGACGACTACATAGTAAACGGCACTAAAACATGGACCACCATGGGCCAATTTGCTGATTGGATTTTTTGCTTGGTACGCACCGGCGCTCCTGACGTTAAAAACCAGCAAGCTATTAGCTTTTTATTAATCGATATGACCACTCCCGGCATAACTGTTTCGCCTATTTATATGCTCGATGAGCGCCGCGAAGTAAACGAAGTGCATTTTGATAATGTTCGAGTACCAAAATCAAACCGTATTGGTGACGAAAACCAAGGCTGGACTTACGCAAAAGTACTGTTAACCCACGAACGCACAGGTATTGCAGGTGTTGCGAGAAGCAAGGTCGCTCTTGAAAAAATTAAATCACTTGCTTCCGATTCTAACCATGGCTCTTCAAGCCTAATGGACAATCCTATTTTTGCCCACAAAGTAGCTATTATAGAAATTGATCTTTTGGCGCTTGAATACACTGAATTAAGAACTCTGGCGGCTATTAGTACTGGTAAAGCCCCGGGCCCTGAGTCGTCAATTTTGAAAATTAAAGGTACAGAAATTTATCAGGCTATTGATGAATTAAAAATGGAAGTAGCCGGTTATTACGCGGTGCCATTTGTAACTGAACAATTTGACCCTGAATTTGAAGGTGTGAAGGTTGGCCCTGAATCAGCGGCTAATAGTGCACCGCTTTACTTTAATCATCGTAAGACCACCATTTATGGTGGCAGTAACGAGGTCCAAAAGAACATTATTTGTAAGGCCGTGTTGGGCCTATAACGTTTACCTCGCTAACTATATTAATCAACATTTTTAACGACCTATCGGTATTTACAGGTCAACTTGGAGAGCACTATGGATTTTTCTTTTTCTGATGAACAACAAATGCTGCAAGATAGCATTACACGCTTTGTGCAAAACGATTACGACTTTTATGACCGAGCTAAATTAATAAAAAGTGAATTAGGTTTCAGTGCCGATCATTGGAAACTTTTCGCTGATCTAGGCTGGCTAATGGTACCTTTCACTGAAGATGATGGCGGCCTAGGAGGTAGCGCAGCTGACCTTATGGTTGTAATGGAAGAGTTTGGTAAAGGGCTAGTGATTGAGCCATTTTTAGCCACTGCTATTATTGGGGGTGGATTGATTTCTAAAGCTGGTAACGCGCAACAAAAACAAACTTTAATTGCAGCTATTATGGATGGTAGCTTACAACTTGCATTTGCTTATGCTGAACCTAATAGTCGTTATGATTTAAGCTATGTTGCCACTTCAGCCAAAAAAACAGCCGACGGTTTTTTATTAAACGGGCATAAATCGGTAGTGTTAAATGCGCCTGCCGCCGATAAAATAATCGTATCGGCACGCACCTCTGGTAACACTAATGATAAAGACGGTATCTCTTTATTCATTTTAGATGCTGACAGCAAAGGTATAGATATTCAGAGTTATCGCACCCAAGACGGCGGTCGTGCGGCTGAAGTTAATTTTAACAATACGCTTGTATCTGCCGATCAACTTTTAGGCACTGAAGGAAGTGCTTTGCCTACTATTGAATCAATATTGGATCGCGCTAGCCTTGCTGTATGTGCAGAAGCCGTTGGTGCTATGGAAACTGCCACTGCAAAAACGGTTGAGTATACAAAAACTCGCAAACAATTCGGTACCTCAATTTCTAAATTCCAAGCGTTGCAACACCGTATGGCGGATATGTTCATAGAGCAACAGCAGGCAAAGTCTATTGTATTAATGGCGGCTTTAAAGCTAGATCACGGTGATAATATTGAATCGTCAAAAGCAGTCGCTGCGATGAAGTCTTTAGTGGGCAGAGCCTCGCGTAAAGTGGGTCAAGAAACCATTCAAATTCATGGTGGTATTGGCGTAACCGACGAACTTGATATTGGCCATTATTTTAAACGAATGACCATGATCGATCTTATGTTTGGTAATAGTGATTATCAAACCCAACGATTTACTTCGCTGTAAATTTTACGCATAAAAAAACCGCAGTAGATAGTGATCCACTGCGGTTTTTTTTGTTTACATGTTTTTTAGAAGTAGTAGCCAAATACCATATCTAATTCAGTAAACGTAAAATGCTGAGAAGCTTTGTCTGTGCTGCTTTCAGTTGTGCGAATGTCCGGCATATTTATGTAACCATATTTAAGCTCTGTGCGGCTAAAGAAACGTTTATAGTTTATTTCTAAGCCAGCTTTAACAGATGTTCCTAAACCTGCAAAATGAAATGCGTCATGACGCTTATTATCAAACAAGGTAGCATTGGTTCGCGGCATTAAAACACCTACGCCTGCTCCCGTTACCGCCGATATTGAGAAGTCAGGGGTAAAGCGATATAACTCGTCAAAGCGGTTAATTTCTAGGTTTAAGTAGTTTAGGCCATCAGTGTGCTCAAATATTAAAAAGCCTTCTTGGCTTAAGTCAATTGTATCGCCGCTAACATAAGTTTTATCAAACGCAGCATTACCACTACCTGTTATATAACCTTCAATTGCTGCTATTTGGTTTTGATCCATCACGTATTTCATATGATCAACACCAAATGAAAGCGCTAGGTTATCAGCGATAAAATAACCCACTTTAAAGTTGGTTTGTGGCAGTGTAATACCGTCTGGGCGGAAGTATGGATCGATACCAACAGTAGTTTGACGGTCTGATGCTTTTACATCACTAAGTGTAAAATCATAGCCGTTGCCTTTAAAGTGAATATCCGATTTTGAATACTGGCTGCGATTCCAACCCCAGAATACATAAATAGAGCCTTTGTCGTGAATGCCGCCCTCTGCATATGCAACTGGTACAAGGGCACTTAGGCAAAAAAGCATAGCCAATAAACTAAAATTTAATTTCATCATTATTCTCAAAATACGGGTTAATCAACGATCCCAAATACGAACATCATTTGGATGATCTAGATTCAGCGCGGCATGATAATAAATTTGAGAGGATTGCGCACTTAAAATTATCGAAACATACTTGACCGAAATCGTGGGTAATCTAGGATAAGTACTATTTATACTAAAAAATATAATCTAACTTACCTTTAAATTTATAAAATACCGTTATAAATCAATTACTTGGTCTTATTGATTATTATCAGAATTCTCTCATAGTTTATAAAGCGCTAAATAATTACTCTAATTTAGAGTGTTAAAAAACCAAGCTATCTTAAACCCATAAACCATTACTTTTTAATAGACACAAAAAAACCCGCGCTTCATGTTCACATCTAAATGTAAAATCAAGGACGGGGTTTTTCTAAGGTTAGGTTAATTTCTAGTTAGAAATTAACGTTTACCTAATTTTTGACGGATTTGCTGCAGAGTACGAATCTGTGCAGACGCTTCCGCTAGCTGAGCCGCTGCACGAGAATAATCAAAGTCACCGCTTTGATTTTCTAGTGCATGCTGAGCATGCTTTTGAGCTTCAAGTGCAGCTGCTTCGTCGATATTGTCAGCTCTAACTACAGTATCTGCTAATACAGTTACCGAGTTTGGCTGAACTTCTAAAAAGCCGCCTGATACAAAAAAGATTTCTTCTTCACCGCCCTGTTTTTTAATACGGACAGGACCTGATTGAATTGCGGTCAGTAATGCAGCGTGACCAGGCAATATGCCTAAGTCACCCGATACACCAGCGGCCACTACTACTTCAACCAAGCCAGAGAAAATAGCTTCTTCAGCACTAACGATGTCACAATGAACCGTCATAGCCATAGCTTTATCTCCTATTAAAGGTTTTTAGCCTTCTCGATTGCTTCCTCGATGGTACCTACCATGTAGAACGCTTGTTCTGGTAGAGCATCGAATTCACCTTCAAGTAATCCTTTAAAGCCACGCAGCGTTTCTTTCAACGATACGTACTTACCTGGAGCACCAGTAAAGATTTCTGCTACGAAGAAAGGCTGAGATAAGAACTTCTCAATCTTACGAGCACGAGTCACTATTAACTTATCTTCTTCAGACAATTCGTCCATACCAAGTATGGCGATAATGTCTTTAAGTTCTTTATAACGCTGCAATACAGTTTGAACGCCACGAGCGATGTCGTAATGTTCTTGACCAATTACCAATGGATCCAACTGACGAGAAGTTGAGTCTAGTGGGTCGATTGCAGGATAAATACCTTTAGAAGCGATGTCGCGAGACAAAGATACTGTTGAGTCCAAGTGAGCAAATGTTGTTGCTGGGCTTGGGTCAGTCATATCATCCGCAGGAACGTATACCGCTTGTACAGAAGTGATAGATCCCTTCTTAGTAGAGGTAATACGCTCTTGAAGTACACCCATCTCTTCTGCAAGAGTTGGCTGGTAACCTACCGCTGAAGGCATACGGCCTAACAGTGCAGATACTTCAGTTCCCGCTAGTGTGTAACGATAAATGTTATCTACGAAAAGTAGAACGTCTTTACCATCGTCACGGAATTTCTCAGCCATAGTAAGACCAGTTAACGCTACGCGTAAACGGTTACCAGGAGGTTCATTCATTTGTCCGTAAACCATTGCTACTTTTGATTTAACTTTATCATCAAGGTCAACAACCCCAGATTCAGCCATTTCGTAGTAGAAATCGTTACCTTCACGAGTACGCTCACCAACACCAGCAAACACAGATAAACCTGAGTGTGCTTTAGCAATGTTGTTGATCAATTCCATCATGTTTACGGTTTTGCCTACACCGGCACCACCGAACAGACCAATTTTACCACCCTTAGCGAATGGACAAACTAGATCGATAACCTTTACGCCAGTTTCTAGCAATTCATCGCTTGAAGCCTGTTCTGCGTATGTAGGTGGCTTACGGTGAATAGGCATTGCTACCTTAGCGCCGATTTCGCCTTTTTCATCAATTGGGTCACCTAGAACGTTCATGATACGTCCTAGTGTTTCTGCACCTACAGGTACGCTTATTGGTGCGCCTGTTGATGTAACTTCTAAACCGCGCTTAAGACCTTCAGACGTTCCCATAGCGATACAACGAACAATGCCGTCGCCTAGCTGTTGCTGTACTTCCATAGTTAGGTTAGTCGCATTAACTTTCAATGCTCCGTAAACCTTAGGTACGGAATTACGTGGAAACTCTACATCGATCACGGCGCCGATAATTTGAACGATTTTACCGTTACTCATTATTGGTTCCTCTTAAATTTGTTGAAGCTTTTAAACCAAATTAGCACTGCAAGCCTTATACGGCTGCGGCACCACTAACAATCTCAGAAATTTCCTGAGTGATTGCGGCCTGACGGGCCTTGTTATAAATTCGATCAAGATCTTTGATGATATCGCCAGCATTATCTGTTGCGTTTTTCATCGCCATCATACGTGAAGCCTGCTCACACGCGTTGTTTTCAATCACGGCCTGATAGACCTGTGATTCAACGTAGCGAAGTAACAAACCTTCCATAATGTCTCTGGCATCTGGCTCGTAAATATAATCCCAGTGATGCTTGTACTCGTCCGCTTCTTCCTTTTTCAAAGGAAGTAGTTGTTGCGCGTAAGGCGCTTGAGTCATGGTGTTGACGAATTCATTACCAACTAGATAAAGGCGATCAATTTTGCCTTCATCGAATGCGTCTAACATCACTTTAACTGCACCGATCAGCTCGCTGACCTCTGGTGCGTCACCCAAGTGACCTTTAGCAGCAACAACATTACCACCGTAGTTATTAAAGAAAGATATAGCTTTGTTACCAATGGTACAGAAATCAATTTCTACACCTTTGTCAGCCCAAGCTTTACTTTCTTTTAATACCAGTTTGAACTCATTTGTGTTCAAACCGCCACATAAACCACGGTCAGTTGCTACTACGATATAACCAACGCGCTTCACTTCCCGTTCTACCAGGTAGCGGTGCTTGTATTCTGCAGTTGCATTAGCCAGATGACCGATAACAGTACGTATACGTACTGCGTAAGGCTTACTAGCCTCCATACGGCTCTGGGCTCTACGCATCTTACTAGCTGCAACCATTTCCATGGCTGAGGTAATCTTTTGCGTATTTTTAATACTGCCGATTTTGGTTTTTATCTCTTTGCCGACTGCCATAGTGACTGCCTTCTAAAAGCGTTTATTTACATCAAGTCCGGTTTATAAACCGGACTCAACAGCCTTTACCAGGTTTGTGTTGCCTTGAATTTCTCAATGGCAGCTTTCAAACTAGCAGCGATATCGTTATTCCAAGTACCTTTTTCACTGATTTGTGCAAGCACATCAGCATTTTCGGCATTGATATAAGATACAAGCGCTGTTTCAAATTCCACAACCTTGTTATCAGCAACGTCTTCAAGGAAGCCTTCGTTCGCTGCAAATACGCTGACAGTTTGCTCAGCAACACTCATTGGAGAGTACTGTGCTTGCTTCATCAGCTCTGTAACACGCTTACCGTGTTCCAGCTGCTTACGAGTAGCTTCATCAAGATCAGATGCGAACTGAGCAAATGCTGCAAGTTCACGATACTGAGCTAGTGCAGTACGAATACCACCTGATAGCTTCTTAATAGACTTAGTCTGAGCAGAACCACCTACACGAGATACCGAAATACCTGGGTTGATCGCAGGACGTAGACCAGAGTTAAACAAGTCTGTTTCCAAGAAGATCTGACCATCAGTAATCGAAATTACGTTAGTAGGTACGAACGCAGAAACGTCACCACCTTGGGTTTCAATGATTGGCAATGCAGTCAGGGAACCTGTCTGGCCTTTCACTTCACCGTTAGTGAATTTTTCAACGTAATCAACGCTTACTCGAGATGCACGCTCCAACAAACGAGAGTGTAAATAAAATACGTCTCCAGGGTATGCTTCACGACCTGGCGGACGACGTAACAATAGGGAAATCTGACGATAAGCCCATGCTTGTTTAGGCAAATCATCATAGATGATTAGTGCGTCTTCGCCGCGATCACGGAAGTATTCACCCATGGCGCAACCAGCGTAAGCTGACAAGAACTGCATAGAAGCAGGGTCAGCTGCGGCAGCAGATACCACAATAGTGTGGTCCATCGCGCCGTGCTCTTCTAGTTTGCGTACTACGTTGGCGATAGAAGATTGCTTCTGACCGATTGCAACGTATACACATTTAACGCCAGTGCCTTTCTGGTTAATGATTGCATCGATAGCGATAGCAGTCTTACCAGTTTGACGGTCACCAATGATCAGCTCGCGCTGGCCTTTGCCGACTGGAATCATTGTATCGATAGCCTTAATACCTGTTTGCATCGGCTCGTCAACTGATTGACGTTCGATAACACCAGGAGCAATTTGCTCAACAGGGTAAGTGATTTTAGCCTCAACTGGGCCTTTACCATCGATTGGATTACCTAGAGCATCTACTACGCGGCCTAATAATTCAGGACCAACAGGTACTTCTAGGATACGACCTGTACACTTTGCAATCTGGCCTTCAGCCAAGTCTTGGTAATCACCCAAAACGATTGCGCCTACAGAATCGCGCTCCAAGTTAAGTGCCATACCATAGACACCACCTTCAAATTCGATCATTTCTCCGTACATCGCATCGGCTAGGCCGTGGATACGGATGATACCGTCAGATACACTGACAATAGTACCTTCATTCTGAGCTTCAGCTTTTACATCTAAAGAATCGATACGACTCTTGATGATTTCGCTGATCTCTGATGGATTCAGTTGCTGCATGCTGCAAATCCTTAGGAGTTCAGTGATTCAGCCAATTTAGCCAGCTTACCGCGGATAGATCCGTCAATAACGACATCGCCAGCACGAATAATCAGACCGCCCACAAGGGCTTTATCTGTCGTACTAGTAACGTTAACGTCACGGTTAAGCTTGGCTTTAAGTGCCTGAGCCAGTTTCTGCGTTTGATCTTCAGAAAGATCAAAAGCACTGGTAATGTCAACATCCACAGATCGTTGAAGTTCAGCCTTAAAGGCTTCGAACTGTTCAGCAATTTGTGGCAATAGAGACAGACGTTTATTTTCAGACAAAGTGCAAATAAAGTTTTGCCCTTTTTCCGATAGCTTGTCGCCGCAGACATCTACAAAAATAGCTGCTTGCTGTGCTGCTGTTAAACCAGGGTTACCTAGTGCTAACAACATGGTGTCATCTACTACTACTTGAGCAGTTAGATTCAACATATCGGACCAATCCGATAATGCCTCACCTTCCACAGCAGTTTGAAAAGCTGCTTTTGCATAAGGCCGAGCGATTGTGCTTAGTTCAGCCATAGCTAACCTCGCTTAGAGCTCTTCAGCCAATGTGTTCAACAACTCGCTATGAGCTGCTTCGTCTACGGAGGCGCCTAAAATTTTGGCAGCACCAGAGACGGCTAATGCAGCAACTTTGCTACGTAAACCTTCTTTAGCGCGGTTAACCTCTTGCTCAATGTTAGCCTGAGCGGCAACAATCAAACGCTCACCTTCACCACGAGCCGCATCTTTTGCGTCTTCGATGATTTGGGTAGAACGCTTGTTAGCTTGCTCAATAATCTCGGCTGCTTGAGTTTTGCTTTCGCGCAGTGTCTCATCGGCTTTTTGTTGCGCCAATTCAAGATCACGTTCTGCACGATTAGCTGCGTCCAGACCATCTGCGATTTTCTTTGCGCGTTCAGCCATGGCACCAATTAATGGTGGCCAAACGTACTTAGCACAAAAAATAATAAATATCGCAAAGGCAATAGCCTGGCCGATCAATGTTGCATTAATGTTCACATTAAGGCCCTCGTTCTAATGTTCGACAAAGAATAAATCTTAAGCTGCGAACATCAGGTACAGACCAAGACCAACACCGATCATTGGAACAGCATCCAATAGACCTGCGATCAAAAACATTTTACCTTGTAGCATAGGAGCTAGTTCAGGTTGACGAGCAGTACCTTCTAACAAACGACCACCTAATAGACCGAAGCCTATTGCAGTACCCAAAGCGCCAAGACCGATCATCAGTGCTGCTGCAACTAATAAAAGTGAATGTTCCATAGTTCTCTCCTAAAAAGAGTTAAGTTTAAGGTTAAGGGTGAAACTCTTAGTGATCTTCGTGGGCCATACTCAAATACACGATGGTTAACATCATGAATATGAAGGCTTGCAGAGTGATTACCAAAATGTGGAAAATTGCCCAGCCTATTTGTAGAACGCCACCTAAGGCCCCCAATACAAATCCAGCACCAAGCATTAATGCGATCAATATAAAGATCATCTCGCCAGCGTACATGTTACC
>JAWUVO010000114.1:0-19171 GCA_034112325.1 Bermanella sp.
GCTTGGTTTGCAAACAGTTGTTTAGTGACTGGCATCACATCCATTAGCGACATTGAAAGCGCTCTTAATATAGACCAATGCAAACCGCCTTGACTAAAGTTAGTTGGCAGGGCATGGCTGATAAAAGTTGTTCGAGCTTGATCTTGAATTTGATTATTTAAATACTGCTGTAAACCCGTTAAATTACCGGCATCTTGCCATTGGCTGCCTATGCATTGTGCCAACGCTGTTGCGTCTCGGAGTGCTAAATTAAATCCTTGTCCTGCTACCGGATGCAATGCATGTGCGGCATTCCCTAATACCACCACATGCTGGCGCACTTGCTCGTTAGCTTGTACCAGTGATAATGGATATGAGCTCAGCTCACCAACGTTTAAAATTCGACCTTTGTCAAAACTCACCATTTTTTGCAACTCAGCTTTAAACTGGGTCTCGCTAAGTGCGAAACGCCTTTCAGCCGATTCATTATCCATACACCAAACCAGCGCATAGCGATTTTGTGACATGGGTAATAATGCCAATGGGCCTTCATCGGTAAACCGTTCGTAAGCCCAGTGTTTATGATCTTGGTCAAAGCTTACATTGCAGACAATGGCATGCTGCTGATAATCGTGACAGGTTTGTGAAATTCCAAGTTGCTTGCAACCTTCGCTACTAGAGCCGTCGGCCAACACTAATAGTTTAGTTTGAAGCTTGTCAGTTGTTACGCCGTCACTGTTTTCAATATCTAACATTACGCCTCCATTTATCATGGAGTAATGCTTTACTTTAGCCGAGGAAAAAATAGTAAGTTTTTGTTGCTGCAGCAGCCGTGTCTGTAGTGACAAGCCAATATCTTTATTTACCACCACAAAGCCTAATGCTTCTACTTGGCTTTCTTTAGCATGCAAACGCACTCGGCCAAACTGTCCTTGCTGACTAACTTGTATGTGTTCAATAGCAGTAGCGCCGACGGCCAAACTTGGCCAAACATTTAATTGCTCTAAAATACGTTTTGAACCGAGCGAAATTGCCGTTGTGCGCTCATCAAAACTAGGCTGTTGTAAGTTAATTCCAGCAACACTTTTATTAGAGATAGCATGGGCATCCACCAGCGCTACCGACAATCCTTTTTGCAAGTATGGTTCTAGTAACAGCGACAAGCTTGCTCCCACCATACCGCCACCCACAATAACTACGTCAAATACTGATGTAGCTTCGGCTGCAGTGGTTGAATGGGGCGTTAGGTTGTCTACTGTCATCATTTAATTATTTTTACGAGTTAACGCTTCAATATCTACAACCGATTTTGGCACGTTCTCTGATAATACCTGGTGGCCAGTCTCTGTGACCAAAATGTCATCTTCTATGCGAATACCAATCCCACGCCATTTTTCATCTACACTGGTGTCATCTGGCGCTACGTACAAACCAGGCTCTACGGTTAATACCATGCCGGGCTTAAGTTCACGCCATTTACCTTTAATTTTATACGCTCCCACGTCATGAACATCTAAGCCAATCCAGTGACCTGTTTTGTGCATATAAAAAGGTTTGTAGGCTTCTTTTTCAATTAAAGTTGCCACATCGCCGGTTAATAAACCTAAATCAACCAGGCCTTGAGTGAGTACTTTTAAAGCGGCTTCATGAGGATGGTTAAATGTATTACCCGGCTTTACTTCGGCAATAGCGGCTAGCTGTGAGTCTAATACCAGTTGATAAAGGGCTTTTTGTTCGTCGCTAAACTTACCATTAGCAGGGAATGTTCGAGTAATGTCGCTGGCGTAATGATTAATTTCGCAACCAGCATCAATTAACACTAAATCTCCATTGTTAATTTTTTGGTTGTTGTCATTGTAATGCAAAATACAGGCATTGTGGCCACTGCCCACAATTGAAGTATAAGCATCAAAGCGAGAACCATTTTGAGCACAATGGTTACGCATTAAACCTTCTAATTGATATTCAAACATACCAGGAGTGACCGCTTCCATTGCATTAATATGCGCCTGCGCGCTGAGCTCAGCCGCGGTTTTCATTAATGTAATTTCAGCATCTGATTTAATTAAACGTAACTCATGTAACAAAGGCTCAATGGCAATCATAGCGGTTGGAGCACTGACACCTGTGCGGGCTTTTAACTTAACGTTCTCGATAGAGCCAATAAGGGTTTGATCCCATTCTTTGTCGCTACCCCAAAGCCCATATACTTGCTCGCAGTCTGACATTAAAATAGGTAGCTGCTGATCTAACTCTTCAATTGCAAACGCTTGGTCCATTGCAAGTTCGGCAATGGCCGCCTCTTGCCCCAAGCGATAACCAGTCCAAATTTCCATTTCTTTTACTTTAGGCTGGCAGAACAAAATAGCTTGCTGCTCGACCTTATTGGTATTCTCATTAAGCTTTTTAATCAGCACTAAACAAGCATTGTCTTCGGTAAAACCCGTTAGATAAAAGAAGTCGCTGCTTTGTCTAAATGGAAACTCGGCGTCACGATTACGAACCTGCAATTTAGCAGAAGGAATAACGGCAATACTGTTGTCGCTCATGCCTTGCAGCAATGCGTGCCTATGATTTGAAAAATTCAGCATGTGTATCCTTTCGTATAAGGTTTAAAAAACTACTTACGTTACTTATATATGTTGCTTATACGTCAATTAATGTAATTTAGGATCAGGCTTTTTATTAAAATGATAAAACATAAACAAAGCAGTCACCCGAGCATGCTCAACTAATTCAGTAAAAAGGCGTTCGCCGTCTTCGTCTATTTCGTCTTCTTCGATACCGTAACTAAATGCATCGTAATGCTTTAGAATTTCGGTAATTTCTTCGTCTAAGTCGGCTTCAGCTATACGGCCTGAGGCGCCAAACCCATCTAAAAAGCCTTTTGACCATTCGCTAAATGCCTGCATGCGAACACTGAATTCAGTTTCATCGTCAGGCAATAATAATGTGTAGCTCATTTCCTCAGCTTGAATAGATTTTAGTTCGTCTTGATAAAAACCTAACACCGGCAATTTACTTTTATCATTCCAAGTATCGGGCAAACCAAGGTACTCAGCGCTCTCTTCTAACCATTGGTTTTTTGTTAAACGTCCACCTGTAGAAATATACCCCATTAACCAGCCCTGCAAAGCCGATGGCGAGGTTAATGCACCTTGGCTAAGTGCTATATTACTGTATAGGTCAAAACGGGATATTCGTAGCTTAGAAGTGTCGGACATGAGGCTGCTCACTATAAAATCTTTGCAATCTTATCACGGCTCTAATTGACCCACCAAGGCCACACGATTATATTTACACTATCTAAATGAATCTTCATGGGTTCAGGTCCGTTCGATTGTCGTTGTGGACATAATTTTTACTGGTTTGCCGCCAGCAGTATGGATAGTAAATGGACACGCAAAACCTTAAAGACATCAACAAGAAGCTAGATGAGCTGATTAATGCTTATCATCGACTCAAAGATGAGAACCGCCAATTAAAGGACGAATCGGATGGCTGGGCGCACGAACGTCAGCGCCTGCTTCAGCAAAACGAGATGGCTCGCAATAAAATAGCCGAAATGATCTCTCGTTTGCGCGACATGGAGCATCAACCAAATGATTAATATCTTATTAATAACCCTGTCTATCTCTATATATGGGGCACTATAACTATGACTGATGAAAATACCGTTTGCGTAGAAATACTTGGTAAAGAATATCGAGTGGCTTGCCCTCCAGAAAATCGTCAAGATTTAGAACGAGCCGCCAAGCTGTTTAACGACCGCATGGTAGACATTAAAAGCCAAGGAAAACTATACGGAACCGAGCGTGTTGCTATTATGGCTGGCTTGAATTTAGCATACGATTTTTTAAATGCCACGGGCTCTAGTCAATCAGCACAAACCCAGCTTGCTAAAATGAATGCTAAAATTGAAAGTGCGTTGGCACAAGATCAGCAGTTAGATCTAGGTGAATAAACTCCTAACTAAAGGTGAAATGCAAGCGATTTAATTCACATTGAATTGCAGCACAACCCCAAAAGATCGGTTATAATTCAAAAACTCTCTGGGGTGTTAGCCAGTCTTTGAAGTCCTCGAGCCTTATTCATTATTTTGGAGGTTCCTCGACATTGAGGGAGTGCATGTCCGCCTTGAGCGGGAAGCCCAAATCAGATCAGGAACCACCACCTTGGACCCACCGGTTCAAGGCCTTTCTCTGACAGCGGCACAGTGGAGAGTCCTATTTTTTTAACCTTATCCTAATAAGGTTATGGCCTATGTGCATACCAGCACAAGATCAGTAAGCCACACTTTAAATCACAATCAGCACCTGTTAATGACCCTCTGAAAACGAAAGATACTTCTTATGTAAACATGAGCTTTAGCGGGGGTTTTACAAACGTTCCCATTGGTGCATTACACACTTTGCGCTAATAGCGAGAGAAAGTAATACAACGGCTGTACTATAGAGACGCTATTAAAAAGCAGGCATACTCTAGCATCATATAACTTTGGACTATTTTGTTTTGGACACTCATTACAACCCCGCCGATCGTTCCAGTATTCGTAAATTTATGCGTGACCAGCGTGGGCAATTAACTAATCAGCAACAGCTAACCGCGGCAAAAAGTCTCAGTCAGAATATTTTGGCTCAGTCTTGGTATCAACGCGCTCAAAACATCGGTATTTATATAGCCAACGATGGGGAAATAGATCCCATTGTCATAGCAACCAAAGCCATGTTTAGAGGCAAGACTTGTTTGTTACCCAGCTTGCATCCTGTGAAAAAGGGGCACTTATGGTTTGGTGACTATCAAGGTCCCATGGTGAACAATAAGTTTGGTATTGCTGAGCCCGACCCTAAACGCAATAAGATGCTGCCAGCCAATCAATTAGACGTGGTATTTATGCCATTAGTAGCGTTCGATCAAAATGGTGGACGATTGGGTATGGGTGGTGGATTTTACGATCGTACTTTTGAGTTTTTGATTAGTTCACTTCATCAAAAGCCAAAATTGGTGGGACTGGCTCATGACTTTCAGCAGGTAGAGACACTACCAACAGAAATATGGGACGTGCCTATGTCAGCCATTATTACTAACAAAGCAGTTATCCAAATTTCTTAATAGATGACTTACTACAGTGCAACTTGATCATTAATGTATAAGTGCCGGTCAACAACACTTATCGAATAATGCTCTGAGAGACTTGCGCATGAATGTTCTTAGTTGCACTTTCGCTGTTGGCCGACAAGCTTGTTGCAACGGCTCCGACTACAAATACGATACTAATTATGACCATTAGGTCAGGACGATGTGATTTCATAATTTTTAAGCCTCTGCGCCTACCTTACTTGCTTGTAAGATTTAACGTTGTTAGTGAAGCGATCCTATATTTTTTTATTGTTCATTACTTTAGGCTTTTTACTCTTCTAACACAGTGACTGTCGTCACATGTTTGCATAGTAATTGTTTGCTTGTGGTAAAAATCCACACTATATATGTAAGTGTTTAACAGTACATAACAAGCTTTAACAATTTCTAACAGCTTTTTACCACCTCTAGCACCCTATCAGTCTGTTAGCAATTTTAATGCCCGCTATAGATTGGTATTATATTTGGTCATGAAATAAGTTTTAAATAGGTGGACTATGGCTTACTGGCTGTTAAAAAGTGAACCGGATGATTTTTCCATTGGTGATCTAAAAAATAAAAAAGTCGAGCCTTGGAATGGTATTCGAAATTACCAAGCACGAAATTTTATTCGTAAAATGAAGCCCGACGACAAGGCTTTCTTTTACCACTCTAGTTGTAAAGCAATTGGAATTGTAGGCTCTGTGCGTATTAGTAGTGATTATTATGAAGATACTTTAGCGTTGGATAGCAGCAGTCCCTACTATGATGAAAGGGCTCTAATAGAAAACCCTTGGAGCGCTATTGATGTTGAATTTGAAAATATGTTTGAATCAATTTTGCCGTTAAGCAGATTAAAAGAATTAGCCGTTCACGATCATGTATTAGCCTCCTTAGATCTATTAAAAAAAGGCAACAGACTATCAGTAATGCCTATCACTACTGAGCAATGGCAGTGCATTTTTAAATATGCTGCACTGTAATAGGGTTTAACTTGAATAGGTTTAAGCTGGATTGTAACTCTCCAGTAACCTAGACATTGGCAGTGTGATCTCAAAACGACACCCTTGCCCCTTAGCACTAATGCATTGAATGCGACCACCAAGCCCCTGCGTTACCAAGTTGTAAATAATATGCGTACCTAATCCGCTTCCGCCCTGACCTCGCTTAGTGGTTACAAACGGATCAAATATTCGCTCTATAATATCGCTATCAATACCTTCACCATCGTCACTATAAGTAAGATGCAGGGTTCCACCTGTTATGTGTGCCGCTATATTAATATGCCCTACTGTATCCGGTAGAAAAGCATGAGTGAGTGAGTTCAGTATTAGGTTTGTGATTATTTGAGAGATAGTACCAGGGTCACAATATAGAATAATACGCCCATCTACTTTTACATTTATTTCATGATGTTCGCGTTTTAATTTAGGCCGTAATGAAGTAAGTATGTCTTGGATATACTCTGCTAAATCTATTTCACGCTTTTCTGCACTTGACTGGTCCACTGCCACTGATTTAAAGGCTTTAACTAAATCAGCTGCGCGCCCTAGGTTACTGCTAATAATGTCGGCACTTTCGTGAATTGTCTCTAGCATTTCTGAGAATTCAGTCTTAGTTAATTTACCACTTATAAAGGCGTTCTGAATTAGCGAAATGCTATGATCTAAGTGACTAACCGCAGTAATACCAACACCAATAGGGGTATTTATTTCATGGGCTACACCAGCTACTAGTTCTCCTAATGAGGCCATTTTTTCTTGCTCTACCAACTGTTGCTGAGTCAACGTTAAATTATCTAAGCTGGTGCGTAACTCTTTGGTTCGCTCATATACTTTGTCTTCGAGATCTGCATTTAGTTGAATAATTTCCATTTCTTTTTCAACTCTAAAGCTTTCATGCTCGCCTAGCTTTAATAACATTTGATTAAAGGCATTACCTAGCTCGCCAAATTCATCAGCACTAACAATTTTTACTCGTTTACTGTAATCCTGTTTAGCTGCAACTTCATGCACCACCTGAATCAGTTCTTTTAGTGGCATAGCCAAACGATTTTGAATAATTTTAGACATCATCCAAACCAGCAACATACTTACCAGTATGATAGGGGTCATGTACATCAATAGAATACTGACAAAACTATTTAGATAAGTATCGCCTTCCTCAAGAATAATTCGGCCTACTTCTTCGCCGTCTACCAATACAGGTAAGCGCAAAATGACATTACCTTCTCTCCAAGACTTAACCGGGCCATTGTCGTAAATGAATGAGTCAGCCGATAAATCATCATTTATATGGTAATGAGCAAAATAGCGATAATCCCCTTGCCCATATTTTTTATAAATCACGGCCGCATTAACATTGTCATCTACAGCCAAAGAACTCAGCAGCATATTGACAGACTCGGGCTGATCAAACACCACTGCCGCTGCGGCAGCATCGGCTAAAAGATTACTCTTTTGCAAAACCCGGTCTTCTAGATTTGACTTAAACTGTCCATAAAAGCTTATGCTAATCACGAAACAAGCGAACAGCAAAACACCTATACTGACTAAATTAATCAATATCTGAATCTTCTGCCCAAACCCTAAACGCACATACCATTGCTTCATTGATACTCCTTAGGCCCCCATGATGTCTAATAATATTGATGAAATTTATAAAATACAGTCGTTCTTTTTAAGAGTAGCAGCAGACTCGATATATGTGTCTAAACTAAATATATTAAAGGAGTGTATATGTCGGATTTAGATTTATTGTTTGGGCATGACGAACCATCGGAAAACAACGAGATAACCGATAATCAACGGTCTGGGCATGTATGGCGGGTATTAATTGTCGATGATGAAGATCAGGTGCATAAAGTAACATCACTGGTGTTAAGTCGTTGTAAGTTTGACCAAGCGCCTATCGAATTGGTGCATGCTTATTCAATGCAAGAAGCGTGTGACATACTTAATCAGCAAGCTCCATTTGCGCTGGCGCTAGTCGACGTAGTGATGGAAACCGACGATGCCGGCTTAAGGCTGGTTCAGTATATTCGCGAAGAACTTGAAGACAATGATATTCGTTTAGTTTTACGCACTGGGCAACCTGGACAAGCTCCAGAAGAAAGTGTGATTGCACGTTACGATATTAATGACTACAAAAATAAGACTGAACTCACCAGTACCAAACTCAAAACTCTGCTTTATAGTGCTTTGCGTAGTTATCGAGACATCCGTACTATTATCGCTAATCGTCAGGGGCTGCTTAATCTGATCACCGCCACCAGTAAGATTGTCGACACCGATCAACTGCCAGTTTTTGCCAGTGCAGTATTAGAAGAAGTCAGTACGCTGCTTAATCTCGATTCCGATGCGGTATGCACCCACACACCTTTAGATGCAATTGCCGCTAAGGCAGAACATCAGCACTACTCAATTTTAGCCGCTACGGGCTCTGTAAAAGAGCAACTACTGCAATCCCATAGACTACCTATAGAAATTACTGATGCCTTTGATAAGGCAAAGGCGAGTCAATGCGGACTTTATGAAAACGGGATCTTTGTAGGCTACTACCACACATCCGTGGTGGGTGAGAATTTGCTGTATGTAAAACCAAACACTCCATTGGACCGCATGGGTCAGCACTTATTAAACATATATACTCGCTGCGTGGCGATTACTCACCATAATCTGTATCACAAAGATCAAATTCAAAAATCTCGGCAAGAGCTGGTTTATATTTTAAGTGAAACAATCGAAAAACGAAGCCCTGATAAAAGTAACCATGTTCGTAGAATAAGTGAAATGGCCTACTTAATGGCAAAAAAATCAGGCTTTAGTGAAAGCATGTGCCAACGCATTAAGCTGGCGGCACCACTTCACGATATTGGAACAATAGGAATACCTGACGAGGTACTGACCAAAGAAGGTAAATATAACCTTGGTGACATCGAATCAATGCAAACACACGCAGAAATGGGTACTGCTATTTTAAGTAAGTCTGAACGTCCGGTTCTTAAAATTGCCAGCATTATTGCTGCACAACATCACGAACGATGGGACGGCTCCGGATACCCTAAAGGGTTGAAGGCGCAAGAGACAGATATCAACGCCCGAATTGTTGGCATTGTAGATATAGTTGATGCATTGGGCAGCCATAAAAATTACCGCCAAGCCTTTAGCCAAGAAGAAATAATTGCACTATTGAAACGTGAAGAAGGGTCTACATTAGACCCTACGCTGGTAGGTTATGCGCTAGAGCTGACAGATGACTTTCAACGCATCAGACTGTTGTATCCTGATGCACCTAATTAGATTTTAAAATATTAACTTTTATCTAACGATGAAAGTCTCTCTGGCTAATCAATTTTTTGAATTAAACTTTTAGCTAATTCATTACCCAACTTTTTACCTAAAGACTGAATCGCTTTATATTTTGCCTGTTCAATTGATGCTCCACTTACACCCTTAGACTCTTCACTGAACTCACTTAACACTCGTCCATCGTTGTCTTTTACTTCAACTTGTCCGTCTGCAAATACAAAAAAGCGTCCGCCTTTTTCCACTTCTCTTAGCTCGGCCTTAAAAAAGAAGTTTAAATCACCCGTGCGTCGACTTATCCGTAAACCTAATTCGGTTAGACTTTCAGCAAGCCCACTTCGAATTTCACTGCCGGTATTGTTACTGGCTGTTAAAGAAACTTTCAAGCTATCGAATAAACCTTGAATACGTGTCTCAACCGCTTTTAGGTCGTCACCCTTATACTCGGTACGATTATTCATATCAATTAACTGAAGCTGTTCGGCTAGGCGCGTACGCTGTTCTAATAAACCTAATGCAGGACTAATGCTTTGCAGTTGCTTAAGGGTAGATAGGTCCTTAGGTATACTATTAGACAGGTCAACTACCTGCTGATCGAAGGCCGAAATTCGTTGGCGCAATTTACTAGAGGCTTTCACTCTATCTAAATGTACCAAGCTATAAGCTACTTTATTCACCGTATCTACGTAATTTTCTTCAACCACAAGATTGTCTATTTCAGCTTGTGGAATAGTACTAGAGATTTGATTTCGCACCGTTTTAACTAGCTGTGTTTGCTTGGCGGTTTGACGTATCTCTTGAGTATCTTGTGAAAAAGAGCCACTCACCGTGACCTTAAGTTTTTGAATCATTGTGACCCGAGCCACATCTTGTGCCTGTTGAATAGCCTTGGCTTCATCAGTATAAACAGTGGCACTGCCAACCCCATACACATGACCAATAACCACTGGTTCGTTAACGATCCAATCAGGTTTACTGTGCATTTTTTTAGTTGGATTAGACCCACAAGCAACCAGCACAAGGCTGATTACCAGTAAGCTTGCCAGATGTAACTTTTTCATTCATTGACCTCAGGTTTATAGTGAATTTGTCTTTATTATAAACGCCAGCCTACCAACCGAAACTAGATTTTTCTTGCAGCTTTTTAAGTTTCTTCTGGCCGTTCCAAACTTCTTCATTACTTTCCATATTAATCAATTTTAAATCCACTTGGTAAGTTGTCACTCTAGTACCATCAACCTGATCTACAAAAGAATTAATCGATCCAGATAGGGCAAAGTCAGCCGCTGTTTCTTGTCCCATTTCTTTAGCATTACGGGAGTTTAATTCTTGGTCTGCACGTTCTGAACGAATGTCTTGGCGTTCGTCATTACTGGCAATAAATTTAGCATCGCCGCTGCGAATGATTGCGCGTTTTAAGTCGTTTAAAAAAGTCTCAGCAGAGATATGCTCATGGCTTTTGTTGCGTACACGCTGAATAATAACTGTTGGTTTCTCGCCACCATTAGAAGCTTTAAAGTTTCTCATCCAAGGGAATGACAGCATATCAGTGACCATTTCAGCACTCACCAATGAAGAGTCCTTATCGTTCCACTTATCAGTCAGGGCAATTTCTTTACTGGCATCCACTCGGCTAACTTGGGTGCTGCCACAACCGGTGAGCATAGCTGCACTTAAGCTGGCTACAATGGCCAAGGGTACAATTTTATTTAGCGTTCTTTTCATGGGTATTGTCCTTATGATGCGTATTTTTACAATTAGTATAGCAGCCTGTTAGAGCATGGTTTTTCAACTTAGTTCTATTTTAGAACCATTTGAGTAACCTCTCCTGACGATTTGCTTGAAAAAGAGCGTACTTTCCACACAGCCATTTCACCTGTTTGGATATTTACGTTATTAGTTTGCACTTTAACACTGCCGTCAGGCATCAAGCTGGTTAGCTTAAGTTGCTGCGGCCCAGGTTCTAATGCTATGCGTTTAACGCGTATTTGTTGCGGTAATGTTAACCAATTTCGAGTTTCTGCAGATGACGTAGCTGCGGTTGTAATCTTACCTAAAAAGCCAAGCAGTGCCTCTGCTTGAGCATTACCATTGCCGCCTAATGACGCTACTTTGGCTGCGGTCAAACCTTTGAATGCCTCTCGTGCCATGGCTTCTTGTAAGTCGCCACTGGCCGCCAACAATTGCTGCTGAACCGCAATATGTGACAGCGACTGAGCAGTTATCATGTTTTCACTTTGTCCGTTAATCATTAGCGCTGAGGACGCTGGCGATTTAAAACTAGTAACACCGTAATAAGGCACTGTCACTCGAAGGCCCTGCTTCATAATTTCAATTAGACCTAGGCCGTCTGCCACATCCCAAAGAGGTCCTAAATATTCACGTTTGGTCAAACCAAACTGTAGTAATGACGCTAACACTCGTTCTTCATAAACAGCACTTAATAAGTCAGTTATTCCCTTATCAGCATACAACGCAAAAAACCAAAATCGCTGATCTAATTGGGTTGCTTGGTCACCAGTTAATATTGGTGAAACCGCAATTTGGCGGGTATTAGGATCAGCATAAAAAATCATGTTCATTTCTTTGCGCTCTGGCACCATACCAATATGCTCAATGACTAATACATGCCCTTTGTCATTAAACTCTTTAAGTTCGGCACGCTTTTTTTGGGTGAGCTTGTCTTGGCTAAGCTTAGGCCATTGATTATTCCAACCGCCGGCCTTTTGCATCATTCGAATAGTGTCAAACCAAGCTTGCTCGGTCATTTTTGTATCTAGATTATATTGCTGTTGATAGCCGCTCTCGTACAGAGTGGCTGATTTTTGGTAGGCAACGCGAGCGTCATCGTATTCTTTATGATTTTCATAAATTGTACCCGCTAAAAAGTGTCCAAAAGCATCATTACGGTAAACAATCTTATCTTTATCAATTATGCCGCCGGTTAACTTATCAAACACACGCATCAATTTACTGAACATTGATTTTTCACGATCAGCCTGTTCTTGATAACTCCCTTGTTTATATTCAATAGAAGATAATACTAGATCCATACGGCGAGTTTCTATCCGTGCGCCTTCTAATGCATCAGCTTTGGCCGACTTATTTTCAGTATTGGCTGCTAACATAAAGTAGTTAAGAGCTTTATAATAATTTATTAATACACGTTCAAAATCGGCTGCCCGGTATGGTCCTTGGCGAGGGTTACTCATAGCGGTAGTTAGAATATCGGATACACGTTTGGTATATAGATCTTCTGCAATGCGATCAGCAGAATTAAGTAATTGATTAGACTTTTGGTAATCGCCCGCCAAGTGATAGACCATGCCTAGCTCGGTATAATAAAGTAAGCGGTCGTTTCCATTTGGATCCAATGCTTTTTCTAAAACAGTGGCGGCTTGTGCATACTGCTGTTGCTGAACAAGCTCTAAGCCCTTACGAATATCTTGGCCATAAGTTGCACACCCAGTTATATAGGTTGTAAAAATAACAAGGATTAAAATCCTCAAGGGGTAATGCATATCCTAGACTCCAATTGCTGTTCGCTTAGTCTTGCTAAACGTCCGTTTTATTATTATTTTTTCCGTAAGTGAGTCTAACTATATTAAAACAAAACCGCTAGCCCACACTAAACAGAAAGCAGTACTAACGTTTTATTAAATTAGATAAGTCCGCCTAAAGCAGAAAACACCTGTTTTAGCTTGGCAGGCTCTTCGTTAACTAACTGGTGCCGTCCATTTTCAATATAAGTGACCTTAAGCCCGCTAAATTTTTCTTCTAACACCTTTATATTGTGCTTAGCATCAACAGTACCATCGCAGGTACCCTGAATTACTTGCACATCTAAATCTACTTGCGCGCTGTTTTCAATTTTCTTTATCCATTTACGCAGCGCACCTACCCAGCTTACATTCAAATATAATGGCTGCAGTGGATCATGATTTTTTAGAAAATCTAAGAACGCTGAATTATGTGAATTAATTGAAAACGTGCGTTTCATTTTTCGAATAAAACGCTTGGAAATTAGGTAATAAAATAATGATACTTTCCAATTAAGAGGACGTATTAACGGCGCCAGTAAATATATATTTGCAAAAGGCGAGGTGTCTTTAGTGAGACCACGGGACAATAAATAATTAATAATAATTGCGCCACCGGTACTCTGACCAATAGCCACAATAGGTCCCGGCATAAATTTTTGAATCAACGCCAGACCTTGGCAAAAAAGCTCATCATATTGATCAAATGATTGTATTCCTGCGCGGTCACCGCTAGACAACCCATGCCCTGGTAAGTCATAACTAAAAACATTAAAACCTTGCTGTAGACAATACTTAATAATGTGGCCGTAAAGGCCCACGTGGTCATAATAACCATGCTGTAAAAACACAGTACCCTTGGCTTTTGGCTGTTTAAATAAATGTGTAACAATCTTAAATTCAGCGGTTTGCATAAACCCAATCGAATGATCAATGTCGACAATCCAATCTTCAAAGTTAAGGCCATAATACTGCTGATAAGCGCTTAACTCAGCAGACATAGGAGATGCAGTAGCCGATAAATCTAACTCTAAAATACTTTCAAGAATGTTTTTTGGCTGCCAAGCCATAGTAGGCTCCTTATTGATAGACCTTTATTCAGTCTAGTCAGAATAGATTATTATGATATTAATTTATTATAGCCAGTGACACAATTTCTACCGAGCTGATAATCAGAAGTTAGCTAACCCTAGATAACCAGAACCTAGATAATTAGTGACTAATACACAGGCCATCTAGTGTTTCTGCGATGATTTTAGGCATACGACTGGGCCGGCCAGTTGTTAAATCGATACATGCATAATAACTTTTCGCTCTGACCAGTACCTTGTTATCGCTTGGACGAATGATTTGAAATTCTCGACTGGTCAGTAGGCGTCCATCAGAATGTGTAATCCAAGTCCCCACTTTTAATACCTCACCAGCATAAGACGCCGCTAAATAGTCCACTTCTGTGCGCGTAATGGCCAACGCCTTACCCAGCTCCTCTTGCAATGCCCAAGTCATACCTGCTAGCTCTATATGCTGCCAACTGATTTGTTCAAACCACTTAAGGTAGACTTGGTTATTAGTATGGCCCAAGCGATCAGTATCGTCTTGAGAAACAGTAATATCCATAATAAATGTATCAGGGTAGTCCCATTGCATGAATCTTGTCTTTTTTAGTTTTAAGCGTTTGTTAAACCTGCTGAAATCAACTTTTTAATGCCGCTAAAGCAAAAAAACCGTAGCGTTAACTACGGTTTTTTAAATCAACTAACAATAATAAATCATTATTTAATTTGCGGGTCTAGTTCACCAGATTGGTAGCGATCGAACATAGCATCCAATGAGAGTGCTTTCATTTTATGTGCATTACCAGCGGTACCGAATGCTTCGTAACGATCAACACAAATATCATGCATGGCTTGTACCGATGCTTTTAGATATTTACGCGGGTCGAATTCGGCTGGGTTTTCAGCAAGAAAACGACGTATTGCCCCTGTAGAAGCTAAACGTAAATCGGTATCAATGTTGACTTTACGCACCCCGTGTTTAATTCCTTCTACAATTAGCTCCACTGCCACACCGTAAGTTTCAGGAATTTGACCACCAAATTCATTGATAATTTTCAACCATTCTTGTGGAACAGAAGAAGAACCATGCATAACCAAATGAGTATTAGGAATGCGTTTGTGAATTTCTTTAATGCGATCAACCGCAAGAATGTCATCGGTCGGTGGGCGAGTAAATTTGTAAGCGCCGTGAGAAGTACCACAAGCAATTGCCAAAGCATCTACTTTAGTTTGCTTAACAAAGTCAGCGGCTTCTTCCGGGTCTGTTAACATTTGATCGTGGGTTAAAATACCTTCAGCGCCTACGCCATCTTCTTCGCCAGCCTGACCGGTTTCTAACGAACCCAACACGCCTAGCTCGCCTTCTACCGAAACACCGCAACCGTGTGCCATTTCAACTGTGCGACGAGTCACTTCAACATTGTACTCGTAGCTCATTGGGGTTTTACCGTCTTCACCCAAAGATCCGTCCATCATCACCGAACTAAAACCAAGCTGAATAGACCGCGGGCAAACTGTTGGAGAACCGCCGTGATCTTGGTGCATACAAACAGGAATATGGGGGAATTCTTCAATTGCCGCTAAAATTAAGTGGCGTAAAAACGGTGCGCCAGCATAGCTACGTGCACCAGCCGATGCCTGAACAATAACCGGAGAATCGGTTTTGTCCGCAGCCATCATAATAGCGCGCATTTGCTCAAGGTTGTTTACATTGAAGGCTGGTACGCCATAACCGTATTCGGCTGCGTGATCCAGCATTTGACGCATGGAGATAAGTGCCATTTTGCGTTCCTCTGTTATTCGGCTTGTGGCCGAAGTTAAAACTAAAAAATTTTACAATCTGAATATTGTTTAATATCCAGCATTGCCTTAAAAAACCTTACTTAGTGTCGCCTTTACTCGGCTGCTCTTGCTTCTAGCACGGCCACAGCTGGCAATACCTTACCTTCAACAAACTCAAGGAATGCACCACCGCCGGTAGATATATACGATACTTTATCTGCAATCTCATATTTATCAACCGCTGCTAATGTATCACCGCCACCCGCAATTGAAAAAGCTTCGCTTTCTGCAATCGCTAATGCTAGTGCTTTTGTGCCTTGACCAAACTGATCAAATTCAAATACGCCTACAGGACCATTCCAAATAATTGTTTTGGCTTTCTTTAATTGCTCAGCTAATGCTGCTGCAGAATCAGGGCCAATATCAAAAATCATATCATCGGCTAAAACGTCATCGGCACTTTTTAAAGTAGCCTCTGCATTTTCTGCAAACTCCTTAGCGCATACCACATCAGTAGGAACCGGAATAGATACTCTGTCCATAAGCGCTTTTGCCTGTGGTACTAAATCTTCTTCGTATAAAGATTTGCCCACAGGCTTACCTGCCGCCGCTAAAAATGTATTGGCAATACCGCCGCCTACAATTATTTGATCACATAAAACAGACAGGCTTTCTAGAACTTGAAGTTTAGTTGAAACTTTTGAGCCACCAACAATGGCGACTAACGGACGCTCTGGTTTATCAAGCGCTTTACCCAACGCATCTAATTCGGCGGCTAATAACGGACCTGCACATGCAATGGGAGCAAATTTAGCAACACCATGAGTAGACGCTTGCGCGCGATGAGCGGTTCCAAATGCGTCCATAACAAATACATCGCATAGACTTGCATAAGCTTTGGCTAAATCGTCTTGGTCCTTTTTCTCACCTTTATTAAATCGAACATTTTCTAATAATACTAATTCGCCATCAGCCACATCCTGTCCATTATTAAATTCTGCAGCTGCAAAATCTTTAATCACAGGTACGTCTTTACCCAATGCATTAGCTAGGTAATTTGCCACTGGTTGCATTGAGTATTTTTCTTGGTACTCGCCTTCAGTTGGACGGCCTAGATGTGACATAACAATAACTTTAGCACCAGCTTCTAATGCAAGTTTGATAGTTGGCAATGACGCACGAATACGCGCATCAGATGTGACAACGCCATCTTTAACTGGGACATTTAAATCTTCGCGAATTAAAACACGCTTTCCTAGTAAGGCTTGGTCTGCCATGCGTAATACAGTCATGTATTTTTTTCCTAAAACTATTTAATCTTTTTTTGGGAGAGCGTTTATGCTCGAATCAATATATTTAGTTAAACATTTATGTTTTTGTGTAACAGGGCATCTACCATACGATTAGAAAAACCCCATTCGTTGTCAAACCAAATTATTAATTTAAGTAGGTGGCTATCACTTACTTTAGTTTGCGAACCATCTACTATGCCACTGCGTGAATCATGATTAAAATCTACCGACGCATGAGGTTCATGGGTATAACCAATCAAGCCTTTTAAATTTGTATTGGCTTGAGTTTTTAGTAATTCGTTAATGGCGGCAACGGTGGTTTGTTTTTTCAAATGTAGGGTTAAATCCATTAACGAAACATTTAATGTTGGCACTCTTAAATGCACACATTCCATTCGTCCTTCTAGGTGCGGCATAATTCTGGATACACCTTTTGCCAATGCCGTATCAACTGGAATAATACTGGCCAAGGCTGCGCGAGTTCGGCGCAAATCGCTGGCGTATGCGTCAATTACTGGCTGATCGTTCATGGCTGAATGGATCGTAGTACTCACACCCCGTTCAATTTCAAACTGTTGGTGTATTAACTGCATCACCGGTAATACGCAATTAGTCGAGCAAGACCCTATGGATATAATTTGATCCGCGTTTGACAACTGGGAATCATTTACACCCGCTATTAAGGTAAAGTCTACATCAGGCTCGCCGGGTTGACTCAGCAGTACTTTTTTAGCGCCCTGAATAAGGTGTTGCGACAGCTCCAATTTATTTTTAAATTGGCCTGTACACTCGAAAACAATATCAACATCTAAATCAGACCAAGGAAGGTCTTCAATATTTTCGTTATGCAATATCTGAATGTGTTTCTGATCAAGACCAGATTGTATCGTTAACTGGTCTTCAGTGACTGAAACATCGAATGGAAAACGACCATGAGTACTGTCATAACGCAACATGTAGCTAATGGTTGCGCAATCCGCCAGCTCATTAATAGCAACTACTTCAATCTCATTTTGTAAATTGCGCTCATAGATGGCACGCAGGACACAACGCCCCACCCGACCAAAACCATTAATTGCAATTTTTAACGCCACTTAATTTCCTATTTGTAAAATGTACCTGTGGAAGCCTTGCTGTTACTTAAAGCACTGACTCAACGGCTTTAACAACCGCTTCAGTGGTAAATCCGAAATGCTTCATAAGATCAGCAATTGGAGCTGACTCGCCAAATGTTTCCATACCAACAACAGCGCCGTTAAGTCCTACAAATTTGTACCAGTAATCTTTATGGGCCGCTTCTACTGCAACACGAGCACTAATGGCGGCTGGTAAAACAGACTCCATATAGGCTGCATCTTGCTTGCAGAAAATTTCGGCACACGGCATAGAAACAACTCGAACCGCTGTGCCTTTAGCTTCAAGTACCGCTGCTGCATCCATGGCTAGACCAATTTCAGAACCGGTAGCAATAAGGATAGCCTGTGGATTGGCCACGTCTTTTAAGATGTAGCCGCCTTGTGCAATCTGGGCTACTTGTGCAGCGCTACGATCTTGATGCGGTAAACCTTGACGAGAATAAATCATCGCCGTTGGGCCATCTTGACGTTCAATTGCATTTTTCCAAGCTACTGCAGATTCAACTGCATCACATGGACGCCATGTGTTTAGGTTGGGCGTAGTACGTAGGTTAGTAATTTGCTCAACCGGTTGGTGAGTTGGGCCGTCTTCGCCTAAACCAATAGAGTCGTGAGTATAAACGTGAATAACACGCTGCTTCATTAGCGCGGCCATGCGAATGGCGTTGCGTGCGTATTCCATAAACATTAAGAAAGTGGCGCCGTAAGCGACCAAGCCTTTGTGTAAAGCAATACAGTTCATAATGGCGCTCATGCCAAATTCACGAACACCGTAAAACATGTAGTTACCTGATGCATCGTCAGCTGATACGCCTTGCGCTTCTGGCCATAATGTTAGGTTTGACCCTGCAAGGTCAGCTGAACCACCTAAAATTTCAGGCAATTCTGGTGCAAATGCTTTAATGGCATTTTGTGACGCTTTACGCGAAGCAATGCTTTCGCCTTTTTCTTGGCATTGTTGAA
>JAWUVO010000115.1:0-14977 GCA_034112325.1 Bermanella sp.
AAAAATGGGCATAGACCCCGAAAACCATTGGAAGGCCCAGTACGAAATATTACCGGGCAAAGAGAAGGTGGTTGCCGAATTACAGAAGCTTGCTAAAGAAGCCGACGTTATCTATCTCGCAACCGATTTGGATAGAGAGGGTGAAGCCATTGCTTGGCACTTAAAAGAAGTGATTGGCGATACTGGCGCGGTTTACAAGCGCGTGGTTTTCAATGAAATTACTAAAACAGCTATTCAGGCCGCGTTTGAAAAGCCTACAGTGCTTGATCAGGCCATGGTTGATGCTCAGCAGGCTCGACGCTTCTTAGATCGCGTAGTGGGCTTTATGGTGTCGCCATTACTTTGGGCTAAAGTGGCCCGTGGCTTGTCTGCTGGTCGAGTTCAGTCTGTAGCCGTGCGTTTGGTTGTTGAACGTGAAAGCGAAATACGAGCATTTATTCCTGACGAGTACTGGGAAACGTTCAGCCACCTTAAGTCGGCAAAAGGCGATGAGCTGCGTTTTCAAGTTACCAAGCAAGATGGCAAAGAATACAAACCTGTCAATGAACAGCAGGCCATGGCCGCCGTAGCTAAGCTAGAGTCTAATCCTTACGAAATTATTAACCGTGAAGATAAGCCCACAAAATCTCGTCCAGGTGCTCCGTTTATTACCTCTACTTTGCAGCAGGCAGCCAGTACTCGATTAGGTTTTAGTGTTAAAAAGACCATGATGATGGCGCAGCGCTTGTATGAAGGTGGTTATATCACCTACATGCGTACCGACAGTACCAATTTGAGCAAAGACGCGGTTGCTTCGGCACGTGAATACATAGAATCTAAATTTGGTGCCGAGTTCATTCCTGAAGCTCCGCGGAGTTACAGCAGTAAAGACGGCGCACAAGAGGCTCACGAAGCGGTACGTCCTTCCGATGTACGTATGACGGCCAATCTTCTTAATGCAATGGAGCCAGACGCTCACAAGCTTTACGACTTGATTCGTCAGCGCTTTTTAGCCTGCCAAATGTCAGATGCACAATTCACCAGTACCTCGCTTACCGCTGGTTGTGCCGATATGGAGCTTAAAGCTCGTGGGCGTGTGATTCGTTTTGAAGGTCACTTGGCGGCGCTCACTGCTCAGGCAAAAGGCGAAGAAGACAAATTATTACCCGATTTAAACAAAGGTGATGTTTTAAGCTTGCAAGAGGTTGAGCCTAAGCAGCATTTCACTAAGCCCACTGCGCGCTTTAATGAAGCAAGCTTGGTACGTGAATTAGAGAAACGTGGTATTGGTCGACCATCTACCTACGCTTCAATAATCTCTACTATTCAAGATCGTGGTTATGCCCGTTTAGAAGGTCGTCGTTTTTATGCTGAAAAAATGGGCGAAATTGTTACAAGTCGTCTAGAAGAAAATTTTGACGACTTAATGGATTACAGTTTTACCGCCAACATGGAAGAGCAGCTAGATGATATAGCCGGTGGTCGTGCTAAATGGAAAGCGGTACTTGATAAGTTTTATAAATCGTTTTCAATTAAGTTAGACAAAGCCAAGGACGAGGGCGGTATGCGCCTTAATGATCCTGTTTTAACTGACATTAAGTGCCCTGAATGCTCTCGTAACATGACTATTCGTACAGGTACAACGGGTGTTTTTCTAGGTTGTGAAGGCTATGCGCTGCCACCAAAAGAACGCTGCACAAAAACCATGAACCTCACGCCTGGCAGCGAAGCGGTGGGATCTGATGAAGATGATGAAGCTGAAAACTTAGGTTTTCGTGAGCAGCGTCGTTGTAAATTGGATAACACGGCTATGGAAAGCTATCTTTTGGATGAAAAGCGTAAATTACATATTTGCGGAAACAATCCAGATTGTAGTGGTTTTGAAGTTGAAGACGGTAGCTTTAAAATCAAAGGCTATGAAGGTCCGGTTTTAGACTGTGATAAGTGTGGCAGTGAAATGCAGCTTAAAAACGGTCGCTTTGGAAAATATTTTGGCTGTATGTCAGAAGATTGCAAAAATACTCGCAAGCTTCTTAAGAGTGGGCAGCCGGCCCCACCAAAAATGGACCCTATTCCATGCCCTGAGCTTCAGTGTGTGAAAGTAGACGATACCTATATTTTGCGTGACGGCGCATCGGGTTTATTTTTAGCCGCTAGCCAGTTTCCTAAAAACCGTGAAACTAGAGCGCCAAAGGTGTTTGAACTTGTGCCCCATAAAGCTGAGCTACCTGAGAAGTATCACTACTTAACTGAGGCGCCACAGAAAGACCCTGATGGTAATATGGCCACGGTTAGATACTCTCGTAAAACCGTGCAGATCTATGTTGCGTCAGATAATGAAGAGGGTAAAGCTACTGGCTGGAGTGCATTTTACGAAGACGGCAAGTGGGTTGTAACTGAAAAGAAAGCAACGGCTAAAAAAACCTCTGCGAAAAAAACCACAGCAAAGAAAAAGAATACGGCTAAAAAGTCAACGGCTAAAAAAACGTCGGCTAAAAAGTCCACTGCAAAAAAAGCCACCAAGAAGTAAATATTCTAAAGTGGCAAAAAACCCAGCTTTTGCTGGGTTTTTTCATTTAACTGAAGATAAAATTTAGAGTAGATAAAAATGAATACTAAATTATACAAAAAAGTTCATCAGTTAGCGGGCGACCTTATGAAGGCCGCAGTAAAAGAAGACCGCGATGCATTTGCAATTTTATTTTCTGAGTTACAGGCTATTTGCGACGACAACGAAGACACCGATAAAGATCACCCTGTGCAATGGGAGACACTGGCCGACTTTACCGAAGACCTACCTGAAGCTGTAGCCGCGTATGCAAAAGCGCTTACTAAAGCTGAGGCCATTAACTCCAAGGACTTTATGTCGTCTATTGCGTTTTCAATGGCTACCTTGCAAGTTGAGTTGGGGTTGGAAGAGGCGGCCATCGAGAACCTTCAAAAAGCGCAGATCAGTGCCAATAAAATTGAGGATAAGGGGCTGAAGGCTGAGATTACAGATTTATTAGAAGAGCTGTTGGCCAGTTAGATTATGGATTTAGTGCGTCGTTATTTAGCGGGTTATTCAGTTGAGATTCAGCGGCAGGTTCAGGGGCTGATTGATGGAGATAAACTTCAATCTTACCTAGATACTCGCTATCCAATACCGCATGAAATAAATAATGATGGTGATTTAAGGCAGTATGTCTTAAGTCTTAAAAATCAGTATATTAAAAAGTCATCACCGTTGAGTAAGGTGGTTTACGATTCTAAAATTCATGTGATTAAAAATGCCCTAGGCACACACACTTATATAAATAGGGTGCAGGGCAGTAAGATTAAAAGCAAAAATGAAATTCATATTAGTTCAATATTCAAAGCGGCTCCTGAAGCGTTTTTGAATATGATTGTGGTTCATGAATTAGCGCATGTGAAAGAGAAGGATCATAACAAAAGTTTTTATCAGCTTTGTCGGCATATGCTACCTGACTATCATCAGATTGAGCTTGATTGTCGTTTATACCTGATTAATAGCGAAATTAGTTCTGGTTAATTTATTTGCGGTGTTTGAATTGTTCTATAAGTTCTGATGCTGGTACGGGGCGGCCATATAAATACCCTTGGGCCATGTGGCAGCCTGCTTCTATTAGTATTTTTTTGTCTTCTATAGTTTCTACGCCTTCTGCTATGACGGATAGGCCTAAATTATCACCCATATCTATTATACTTTTGACAATGGCTAAAGAACGTTTGTTTTTTGACATGCCTAGAATAAAGCTTTTATCAATTTTAAGGTAATCAATTTGTAAATCTTTAAGGTAAGAGAATGATGATTATCCTGTACCAAAATCATCAAGGGACCGCTTTAGCTTGTGATTGCGTAATATCTCTAGTTTAGAGTTTACATTATTAATGTCATCAAAAAATACTGACTCGGTAAGCTCTAATTCAATTAGTTGTCCAGGTATATTGTTTTCCTTAAGAATAGATAAAGTAGACTCTACAAATCCATTGTCGGCAATATCTATAGCGGAAATATTAACTGAGATAGGTATGTCTGATAATGGCGTATTTTGCCATTTATTAATTTGGCGACATGCCTCGGCTATTACCCATTTAGTAAGGCTGCGGATTAATCCGTTTTCTTCCGCCAGTGTTATAAATTTATCTGGGTAGGTAAGACTTCCATCATCTCTTTTCCATCGAATTAATGCTTCGAAGCCAACCAGTTTTTCACTATTATTTTCTAGCTCAATTTTTGGCTGATAATATAATATAAATTCATTTTTTTTGATCGCTGCCCTTAAACTTTCTTCGGTTTTAACCCGATGTATTACTAATCTCTCTAGATTTTCATCAAAATAGTGGAATCTATTTTTACCTAATTTTTTTGCTTGATACATGGCCATGTCAGCTTTACGAATTAGCTCTTCTGATTCACTGCCGTCTCTAGGGTAAGCGCTAATTCCTATGCTGCATGAAACTACATAGGGAGTTTCATCAATTAAAAAAGGTTTTGTTAACGCTGAAAGGGCGCGGTTATGAACTTCTGATATTTGCTTACTTGCTGATATATTTTCAAGTAAAATTATAAATTCATCTCCACCAAGTCTACCGAGTGTATCGCTTTCTCGTAGCACAGACTGTAATCTTTTACTTACTTCAACTAAAAATCGATCACCTTCATCATGACCTGCAGTATCATTAATTTTTTTAAAGTTATCAAGATCGATAAATAAAATAGCGCACTGTTGTTCATTTCGTTTTGCTAGCGACAGGGCATGCTCGATAGTATTTAAAATATTATTTCGGTTAGGTAATCCGGTTAAATTATCATGATATGCTTGATACTTAAGAAGGTCTTGATTATTTTGGATGTCAGAGATGTCACGAAAACTAAAAACACTTCCCAGTATTACGTTTTCTAGAAGCTCAGGTACAATTGAGTATTCATAGTGCAGTCCAGTAATAGTTTGAAATTTACCTTTTATTTTCTGTGATCTTGACGATTTAGATAAGCGTATTTCTTTAACGATATTGGTTCTAGATGCTATCTTTCCAAGTAATGCTCTAAGGGTATTTCTTGGACTTTGACTTTTGCTTTGCTCTAAAGTTTGATTTAGAAATAACAATGCGGTTTTATTAATTTGATCGATACTGCCTTCTGGGGTAAAGCTAATAACACCTTCTTGGCTGGCATTTAATAGCGCTTGTTGTTTGATGAATGATTTTTCAAGTTCATTCTTAACACTATTGATTTCCTCTAGCTGTAATTTTAGTTGGTCATTAATTTCATTTAATTCGTCAGAAGTAAGCATCAACGATCGCTCGAGCATAAGTCTATCTTGCTCGTGCTGATCAATTGCATCAGAAAAAGAGTTTAATAGTGATGAAATTTGTTCAACATCAAAATCTTCCTTAAGATGACGCTTGGCCAATCGTTTGGTTAATTTATTCATCAATTTCAAAGAACGATGTAATGGTCATTGTTTGATTGTGCAGGCCACATCTTCCACCTTTAACCAATGGTGATATTTCTCCATAAGAATAAAAGCCTGTATATGTATTGGTATCTCCAAATGTATCTTTTACAGCTTCAACTTCTTCTTCTGTACGTTGGTTTAATACCAGCCTACGGCCTACGCAGCTAACCATAATAACTAAGCCGTTTTGTTGTTTGTGATCATTTAAGTCACTTTGACTGGTATTTTTTGCAGCTGTTTCTGCACCATCAATTAACCTTTCGAAATTTGCCTTCATTAGTTGAGCGTATGCACCTTCTGGAATATCACCAGCGAAGATCATGGAGTTTTCATGCTCGTTAATATTTAGAATAGTTCTTATTACATCGGGCTGATCATTGTTTTGTGAGATTAATAGTGGAAATAAAAGAGCTGATGCTGGCAGGTCTTTGGCATGATCTCCAAGATAGTTTCTATATAACTCAAGGGCCGGTTTGTTATCAAGTGAATATAAAATATTATCAAATGACTTGGTTACAGCACGCTTTGGGCCAAATGGATCCCAGCCACCCATAGAGCCATGACCAACTCTTAACTTTTCACCATAAAAACCACATCCAATAATTTTTCCATGACCCTGATTCGAATTATGCCAGAGTATTGTTTCTGTGAAGTTTGTACCATCACCGGCAAGCCCGCCTGTTATGACGGTATCTTTTGGCAACATATCTTGAAGGGTATTGACGAGATCTGTACCATTTACCATTTGACCATCGGAGAGCACAAAAAGAGACTTTAAATGATCTTTATTAAAATGCTCAGCCAGCCTCTTAAAGGCACTGGAGGGGTCGCTATTAATATCTACTGTGTGGACATCAACTTCAGTGCTTTTAAATTCTACAGCCGTTAGGCAAAGGCTCTCGTCATATATATGGGTATCTAGTATTTCTCCAGATGTTGTGCAGCCTATTACCTGTGCATTTGGATACTGAGCGACTATATTTTTTTGGATATCGACATCTGCAGCAAGCGTTCGGCTACCAAATAATAAGACCAATTGTGCCTTGTTGTTGGCTTGAAGTTGGGGACCCCAAGCATGTTGCTGGTATACGCTTTGGAAGGTGTTCATTGAAAAGCTCCTAAATCATTGATTTAAGTCTAGCTTATGAATCAAAGATAGGAGGGGGGCATAGCCATAAAAGTTAAATTTCTCACATTAATATGTGGTTTACCTACAGGCACAAAAAAAGCGACCCGAAGGTCGCTTTTTTTTCAACACACTAGACCGAAGCCTAGTTAACTAATTCGGATTAACCGAATTGGTTAGAAGTGTTGTTCGCGCCGCCTGCTTTAAGAGCGTTTTCACCAGCAAAGTATTCTTTGTGGTCATCGCCCATATCAGAACCAGACATGTTTTGGTGCTTAACGCATGCGATACCTTGACGGATCTCTTTACGTTGAACGCCAGCAACATAGCCAAGCATACCTTCGTCACCGAAGTATTCTTTCGCTAGGTTATCAACAGACAATGCAGTTGTGTGATAAGTAGGAAGAGTAATTAGGTGATGGAAGATGTTCGCTTCACGAGCTGTATCAGCTTGGAAGGTACGAACACGATCATCAGCTTTAGCAGACAATTCAGAATCGTCATACTTAGCGTTCATTAGGTCAGCACGATCGTATGCAGATACGTCTTCGCCAGCTTCAACCATTGAGTCGAAAGTTTGTTGACGGAAGTTAAGAGTCCAGTTAAAAGATGGGCTGTTGTTATAAACAAGCTTAGCATCTGGAATTTCTTTACGAACTTCGTTCATCATGTCAGCGATATCAGCAACGCTAGGAGTTGCAGTTTCGATCCAGATTAAGTCAGCACCGGCTTTAATAGCTTCAACCGAGTCAAATACACAACGTTCTTCACCAGTTCCAGCGCGGAATTGGAAAAGGCCAGAAGGTAAACGCTTAGGACGTACAAGCTTGCCGCCACGGTTAAATACAACATCGCCTTCAGCCATGTCAGCAACATCTATTTCTTCAACATCTAAGTAAGAGTTGTAACGATCGCCTTGATCGCCTGGCTCTTTAACTACAGCGATTTCTTTAGTAAGGCCAGCGCCTTCAGAGTCAGTACGTGCACAGATAAGGCCGTTGTCGATTCCTAGTTCAAGGAATGCGTAACGTAGAGCACGGATTTTCGCGTGAAAATCAGCGTGAGGTACAGTTACTTTACCGTCTTGGTGTCCACATTGCTTTTCATCGGCAACTTGGTTTTCGATCTGTAAGCAGCAAGCGCCAGCTTCGATCATTTGCTTAGCCATTAGGTAAGTCGCTTCAGCGTTACCAAAACCAGCATCGATATCTGCAATTATTGGTACAACATGAGTCTGATGACCATCGATAGCAGCTTCGATTGTTTTAACTTTAGCAGAATCGCCAGCTTCACGAGCCGCGTCTAGATCGCGGAAAAGACCGCCTAGTTCACGAGCGTCAGCTTGACGTAGGAATGTGTAAAGTTCTTTAACAAGTGCAGCAACAGTTGTTTTTTCGTGCATAGATTGGTCAGGAAGAGGACCAAACTCAGAACGTAATGCAGCTACCATCCAACCTGAAAGGTATAGGTATTTACGATCAGTAGTGCCGAAATGCTTTTTGATTGAGATCAATTTTTGCTGACCTACAAAACCGTGCCAGCAGCCTAAAGACTGTGTGTACTTAGTTTTGTCTGCATCGAAAGCAGCCATGTCAGCACGCATAATATCTGCAGTGTACTGAGCAACGTCTAGGCCAGTTTTGAATTTGTTCTGTGCACGCATGCGAGCAGCTGATTCAGGAGTAATATCCCATGAATAAGCAGCAGCTTCTTGAGCAGCAGAGATAGATTTGATGTCGTCTTGAATAGCTGACATATGTCCAATCCTTAAAAATTAGGGTTAATTGTCTAAAGCTGAAATTTAAAAATAGCAGCTTTATTGAGGCACGCCTCTTAAATGACTCGCGCATCTTACGGGTTTTATGATAATTTCTCTAATTTATAGCTCTTATAATGAGTATTCATGAGGTGAATGTGGACCGTTTTGATTTAAATCTGTTGATCTATCTAGATGTATTGTTGCGTGAACGCAGCGTAACTAAGGCGGCTCAGGCACTTGGTATCACTCAGCCGGCTATGAGTAATGGCTTAAAGCGTCTACGTGAATTGTTCGGAGACCCAGTTTTAGTTCGCACCAGCGACGGTATGAGTGCAACCGAAAGGGCATTACAACTTCAACCCTTAGTACGAAATATTCTTGCAGAAGTTGATAGTGCGGTTCAACCAACTGGAGAATTTGAGTCTAAGATAAGTGCCCGTGTTTATAGAATTATGGTGAGCGATTATGCCGAAGCCACATTAGTACCTGCAATGGTAAAGCGTCTTCGGTCTGAAGCCCCTGGCGTCATTTTAGACTTCTTAACGCCGTCAGATGTCACCTATAAAGATGTAGAGCAAGGAAAGGTCGACATGGCCATCAACCGCTTTGATGAGCTTCCGCAATCATTTCATCAAAAAACCTTATGGCGTGATGACTTTGCTTGCTTGGTTAATCCAAAGAACCCAGTCCTTGATAACTTCTGCTTAGAAGGCTACCTAAGTGCTAATCATATCTGGGTAAGCAAGACTGGTATGGGTGTAGGTACAGGTGTTAACCCTACTAGAGACAAAGCGGTTCAACTTGGTTGGGTCGATGAAGCACTAGAGCGTGCAGGGCATAAACGTAAGATCAGTGTTTTTACCCGTCATTATCAAATGCCTGCATTGCTAGCGGCGAATAACGATTTGATTGCGACACTGCCCACCAGAATTGCTAGAATGCAGGCAAGGTCGGGTGAGTTAACTATGGTAGAGCCACCCTATGAGATTCCAGCGTTTGAACTGAAGATGGCATGGAGCCCTTTACTGCATCATAATCCTCCACATCAATGGATGAGAGCTTTGATAGCGGAGGAATCGGAAAAGATAGCTAGATAGTTGAATAGTTGAATAGCCGGTAATCAAACCTTCTCATTCATTCAATGAATGAGAGCTTTGATAGTAGAGGAATCGGAAAAGCTAGCTAGATAGCTAGATAGTTGAATAGCCGGTAATCAAACCCTCTTATTCAATGAATGAGAGTTCTAACAGCAAAGGAATCAGAAAGTAGCACGCTAAGTATTTACATTTAATAATAATAATAAAAATTATAAAAATTCTCGCTAGGTTATATATGTATAAGAAATTAATTTTAGCAGCCCTCATGTTTTTGATTGGTTGCGATAGTTCGGTTGTGAATAACTCGGGTGCACTGCCGCCAATAGAGTTTAGTGGCACCATTTGGGCAGGTAATGTCCGTGATGCAAAGGTTCAATTTGTAGGTGTCGACCAATATGGTCAGCCACAGCGCCAAACTGATGGTACGTTTTTTGGTGATGTATACCGATCAGATGAAAATGGCGGATTTACAGGTGCTATCCAAGGGGCTTACTCAGGTACTTTAGTGGGAATTGCCACTGCTGACAGTAAAACTCAAATACGTTGTGTGCTGCCTGATGGCTGTAACAATGAAAGTGGAGCGGCCGTTAGCTTTGGCAATTGGTATGCCGCACCAGCCGATTTTGAAATCTGGGGTGCTGTTAGTTCCGTTACGGGTCTTGAAGTACTTAATATTACGCCTTTAACTCACCTAGCAATTAGCCTTGCTTATGGCCGTTTTACTAGCGATGGCTCGATTTCTGGAAACGCAATTCTTACCCCTAGTTTAATTTACCAAGCCAATCATCGAGTTAAACAATTATTAAAACTATCTAATGGCTTGCATGTGAATGTGACACCTTGGTATGAAGGTCTTGTGGCGACTGATACGGTGGCCGAAATCGAATCGGCCAAACATGGGCTCATATCCATTGCTTTGCAAAAGCTAGCTCCGCAAAAAAATAACTCTTCCATGGAGACATTGCAATGGTGGGTTGATACATTTTTAGAAAATGGCGGTAACTTTTTAAAATTTATTGATACTGACTATCCCAATAAAATTGATGCAAAAAGGTTGTATCAAGCAGCGGTTGATATAGAAGCAGAATACCAAGCTGCCGGAAAATCACCCTCGGCGTTGGCTTCTGCATCATCTGTTTTTGAATCTTCTATTTCTTCCTTTACCACTAATGCCCCTATGGAGTTTACTCCTGTTATTTATGATCCTGATATTTCTACTAAAATAGCAAGCGCTCAGGAAATGGTAACAATGATTGGTGGTTGGGCAGCTGATTTTGAGTTAAATGATTATAGTTCTTTCTTTAATTCAGGGGGCGTGGCCGAGGATATTACATCGACAGAAGCCGACTGGGAAAAGTACAGCCAATCATTAAGTCCGGTACTCAAAAGCTTAGTATTACCTATCGTAAAAGTAGCTGAATATGGACTGACTTGTATACGTAGTTCAGTAGGAGCTTGTGACGATAATCATGACCTTCACAATATCGCTACGTTTACCGCTGGAAATAATCAAATTAGTTTAGATCTGACCGCCACCACTTCGGTTCCTTTAGAAGGCGAAGCGACCACTTATTCTAGGCTTAAATTAATTGGTAGTTTTGATGAAGATCTTGGCCAGACAGCCACTAAAAAAACGTTTGCATTTACCAGTGCGATAATTAATACAGCTCAGGGTGAAATTATACTGAGTGCAGTTAATGGTACCTTACCTTCGATTGTTTTCTGGTTAGATAGCGGGTTAATAAATACCAAGCTTCCAGACCCAGTTAAAATTGATATTAGTATTCCTGAAATGTCTGTAGTGGCTAATAGCTTGGTCGATCCTATGCAATTTAATACATCGGCACTGGATATTAACTTATTAGGCACTCGTGATGTTTATGCTGTGAGTTTGGGGAGTTCTGCCGATTACGCTACAAGCTCTCCGTTTCACTATAATATTTTGTATAGCAATATCGAAGGTAAGTTTTCTCAAGAAGGTGGCACTGGAGATTCTTTAGATTTTAGATTTACCTTAAATAGTAAAAATGCCAATACTTATTATTCACCTAATAGATTCCCCGATTTAGAAATTAATATCGATGCTACCCAATTCAAAAATTACGCGTCGTTTAATGGTGGCGCGTCTGGTTTTATTAAAGATCAAGGTGGTTGGTTTACTTTGCCACAGGGTATTACCAGTGCTGAACTCCCTGATACGGTGGGGGTGCAGCAGCTGCCCGCAGTGGTTAACTTTTTTGATCGAGGTAACTACGATAGCTGGGATGGTGGGGTATACACTGACCTGAAAACGTTATTGGATCTTAACTACCCTGACAGCGCTAAACTAGGAACACTGGTTTATCCTGGCGGCGAAACAGCATTAGTTATTTACCAAGAGGCATCAACAGATGCTGATCAGCTTGCTAGGCAGTGTGTGCGTGTTGGTGAGGTTTGGGGGTGTTTTACTGCTCAGTCAGTTACCTCGTTGGGCTGTGACGGCAGTACTCTTCCTAGTAATATAAGTGGTGTAATTCCCACATTTAATTGGCTTAAAGATAATGGCTGCATCCCTCAAGTAAACATAGATGGTCGTGGCACCTATGACATAAACTACCCAAGTCCGGCGGAAAGTTTCGTTGATACTTCTGAATTCTCGGCCACTTTATCTCAGCCTATTTATTTAGGCATAGACAGTTTTTATATGAGTCTAGCTTCTCGCTTTATTAATAGCGCTGGAGAAGAAGGGCCAAGAGTTTTATTAATACTTAATGGTACTGCTCCAGACTTAGATAATGTCACTATGGGCTTTTCTTTGACCCATGATTATATTGGAGGTGATTCAAGTTCATTACTTGGAATAGACAGTTTAATTCCATATGGCGATAACAGCTTATGGCTAGCGGTTGGTCAATCATCTACCGACCAAGATGCATTGATTTATTATATCCAACAAAAAAATATTACCTTAACGGTGTTTGGTTTTGATTACTCTGATCTAGACTCTAATTTAAATCCATCGCACGACTATCCACTTGCCGTTATAAGGTACGACGGTCAACTTTTGGGCACTCTGCGAGACGAAAATGGTCTTTACGTAATTAGATACATTGATGGTAGCTGGCAGATTCTTTAATGCACATTGCTTTTACTTCTATTGTTTACGTATTTATATTTTCAGTCGTCGCTTTAAATAGCCAAGCCTCACAGCTTGGCTTTTATTTTAATAGTGAAATTAACAGTCCAGCTATAAATTTTAATGCCGACTCAAGTCATTGGTCTTCAAGTGGCACAGGCAACTACGGGTATGGTGAAGCAAGGCTGGGGAGCTGGTTTTCACTTAGCGACAGCATAAAGTTTGGCGCAGAAAAACGACTAAGCCATTACCTGACGTTTACCCCTGAGACCGCTGAGTTTTACGGTCGACTTGAAAGCAAAGATATTCCTGCCGGTAACTATCCTTTATCGCTGCGCATCAATAGCGCTAAATCGAATGCTCTATTTATGAAGTATAGGCTGTATCCAACGCAAAAATTAACAATGGAGGTGGCAGTCTATTTCCTTAAGGGTGTTGAGACACAGCAGGCTGTTATTACAGGTTTAGGCGAAGTGACAGTTGATCCTATTACAAATGAAGAAACCTATAGTTATCGATACGATTTAGACTATTTTTATGGACAGAATGAGCTTATCAAGACAGTTTTTGGGCCTCCGACTGTAAGCGCCAAAGGCTATGGTCACAGCTTTGATATATCTATGGCCTACCTTATTAGCAACAACCTAGCGGCTAGCTTTACATTGGCTAATGCATTTCATCGTCTTTACTGGTCTCAGGTAAATTATGATAGTGGTTGCGTCGCTAGGCCGTCGTCTTGCTTATTAAGTGAAACGCAGACAAAGTCGCAAAGGCAGTCGCTTCCGTATGCCGTTAACGCAGGCCTGAGGTACGACTTTGATAATGGTCCCAAAGGCTTTAGTGCAGACATTGAGGCGGTTAAATTAGCCCGCCATGAATCTATCTGGCTGGGGTTAAATGCGTGGGGTTTAGGTGGTTATTTTGATACTCTAAACGAAACCTTGAAACTCAGCTATGAATCTGAGCGACTAGCTGTAAAATGGGCATTCGACGATGTTAACTTTAATCGTGCGAATCATTGGCAAATAACCCTAGGTGCAAGCTGGCCTGTTCTTTAACTGACACTGGTATGATCTACGAAACCCACTTTTCGCTTAATCAGCGACCATTTACCATCGCTCCAAATCCGCAGTTTCTTTATGCTAATGGCCAGTATCAAGAGGCGTTGGCCGCTTTAGAGTATGGCCTACTTCATCGGGGTGGGTTTGTATTACTTACCGGCGAGGTAGGTACGGGCAAAACCACGCTCTGCAAGCATATCTTGGCAAATATCCCTAGCAATACTGAGGTTGCATTAGTTTTACACCCGCAGCTAGATCGACTTGAAATGCTTCAATTGATTTGTCGAGAGTTTAAAATTATCAGTGAAAGCAATGCATCTGAGTTTGATTTAATTGAACGTTTAACTGAGTTTTTATTGCGCGTTTATTCAACAGGTGGTTATAGCGTTTTGATCATAGATGAAGCCCAGCATCTAGATGGACAGGTATTAGAGCTTATAAGATTGCTTACCAACTTAGAAACTCATCAAGATAAATTACTGCAAATTATTTTGTTAGGGCAGCCTGAGCTTAAGGCCAGACTGCAGCAATATGACCTACGCCAACTTAACCAACGATTTACAGCACGCTATCATTTAACAGCGCTTAGCCATACCCAACTAACCAAGTATGTAAAACATAGACTATCTGTTGCAGGCAGTACTAATAACTTATTTTCGCCTTCTGCGCTTTTTATGCTGCATAAATTAAGTGGAGGTATTCCAAGGCTGGTTAATCTTATTGCCGACCGCAGCTTGATGGGTGGATATGCCTTGGGTAAAAGCCAAATCAGCGCTTGGATAGTTTACCAAGCGGCAAAAGAGGTTTTACCAAACACTGGTTCGTTTAGTTTTAAAACCATCTTTGCCTATGCGGTTACTTTTATGTTTGCAGTGGCTGTGACGGTGGTGTTAGTCAATAATAAAACTTCAGATAGTGTTGGTTTTATTGCCAGTGCCAGTAATTCAATTCAATCCTCTTATGAGCAAGTAATTAAATCTACGGTGGGAAGTTCAGTTTTTAGTAACACAGAAGACTGTGGTCCAAGTGGTGTTTGTTGGCAGGGTGAATTGCCAGCTGAATTATTATTACCCGGTCTACCAATAAATATATTTTTAAATGGACAGTGGCTAAGCTGGGCTGAAGTTGATCCGTACTCTGTATCAGGCATGGTGTTAGTTCAATTAACCCAGAAATTAAATAATAACGGCGTCATTATAAAGGTTGGCCAGTCAAACAACCGAGTGCCTTGGGTTAAAAATATTTTGCAGCATCCAAATGCAGTAATGCAAGCGTCTGATGCAGAGGTTTCAAATTGGCAAGTTATTAAGCCAGATGCTGTTAATGCTTTTAAAAATAATCAGTCTGATTTACTTTATGATGATTTTTTAGAAATACA
>JAWUVO010000116.1:0-7428 GCA_034112325.1 Bermanella sp.
AGAGTTACGTCGTGTTGCAGAACCGTTGATCACGCTAGCAAAAGAAGATTCTGTTGCTAACCGTCGTTTAGCGTTCTCACGCACACGCTCTAAAGAAGCGGTAGGTAAACTATTCAGCGAACTTGGTCCTCGTTACCAAGAACGTTCAGGTGGTTACTTACGAATTCTTAAGTGTGGATTCCGTACGGGCGATAACGCTCCTATGGCATACGTAGAACTAGTTGATCGTCCAGTAGCTGAAGAAGTTGTTGAAGAATCTCAGGATTAATCAACACTTTTAAGTGAACGATAAAAAAGGCACCCTGTTAATTCAGAGGTGCTTTTTTTTTGGATTGCATCATCTGCATCTAACAAATCTATTAACGTCAAATACTTTAAATAAATTAGCAGTAAAAGAAGTTTTTATATGAATGATTTAAATATCGAAAAAAGTAAAACTGAGATATTAACGACAAGTGATTTATCGAAACTAAAACCATTGACCGTAGTTGGTTTTCTAGAAGGTATGTCGTTTATATTATTACTTGGTGTGGCCATGCCGGTTAGGCATTATTTTGATTACTCAGAGCCGGTAAAATATATAGGTATGGCTCATGGCGTACTATTCATAGCCTTTTTATTGGTATTACTGACAACAGCTTCGAAAATTAAAATGCCAATCTGGGGAATGCCTTTAGGAGTGTTAAGTGCGTTGTTACCGTTTGGCCCATTTGCTTTCGATTATCTACTGAAAAAATCTTTAGCAAAATAGTAAGTATTTATTAATTTATTATCGATAATTAAAAAGGGGGCATCAACCCCCTCTCAACCCTTAAATAATATCTAAAATTATTTTAAGTAGTCATCATATTTTTCAATATAGTCGTTCATGTTAGCCAGCAACATGGAACGATACTGCTCAGTAAAATAATTAATAGCATCTTCTTTATTTTTCTCAGCTTCGGATTTATCGCCTGCTGATGATGCCACAATAAAGGCATTAAAACGTGCAGCAGCATACAGCATGCTGGCACTAACTTTACCTAGGTCATGTTCAGTTGTGAGTTCGTTAGCCACTTTAATAAAAGCATCTGTGCGTTTAAAAAAGTCTTTATCCATTTTTTGAATTGTCTTGTTTTCTTCTTCAGCCATGTCGAGTCTCTCTTATATCTAATCTGTTCTAATACAGTTTCTCACCTGCTGGTAATTATGAGCAGGTTTAAAACATTTATTTTAGCATTGGTTTCAAAAATTTAGCGGTGTGGCTACCTTTAACTTTAGCCACTTGTTCAGGCGTACCTTCGGCAATAATATTACCTCCTCCGGAGCCGCCTTCAGGGCCAAGATCTATCACCCAGTCAGCTGTTTTTACGACATCTAGGTTGTGTTCGATCACAACAATCGTATTTCCGTGATCTCTTAAGCGGTGAAGCACAGCTAAAAGCTGTTCTATATCGTGAAAGTGTAAGCCAGTTGTGGGTTCATCAAGTATATAGAGTGTCTGACCAGTATCGCGTTTACTTAATTCTTTTGACAACTTAATGCGCTGGGCTTCACCCCCCGAGAGAGTGGTAGCGTTTTGTCCTAGGCGAATATAACTAAGGCCCACATCCATTAACGTATCAAGTTTGCGTTTAAGTGCAGGAATTGCGCTGAAGAACTCACATGCGTCTTCAACAGTCATATCCAATACTTCGTGGATATTTTTGCCTTTATAGCGAATATCTAACGTTTCACGGTTATAGCGCTTACTTTTACAAATATCACAGGGCACATAAACATCGGCCAAGAAATGCATCTCAACCTTTATAACTCCATCACCCTGACAAGCTTCGCAGCGACCGCCTTTCACGTTAAAACTAAAGCGACCCGCTTTGTATCCACGTGAACGGGCTTCTTCTGTACCAGTAAACAAATCTCGAATGGCCGTGAACAAACCTGTGTATGTGGCAGGGTTTGATCGGGGTGTGCGACCAATTGGGCTTTGATCGATATCCACACACTTATCAAAATGATCCATACCCTCTACAGACAAATGAGCGGCTGGTTTTAATGTGGTGGCTTTGTTTAATTGAGTAGCGGCTAACGGGTATAAGGTTTGATTGATCAGGGTAGATTTACCGCTACCCGACACACCAGTCACACAAGTAAATACGCCCACTGGAATATTCAAAGTTACGTCGTTTAAGTTATTACCAGAAGCACCCACCAATGTAAGGTGTTTGCCGTCAACCGCTGGAATGCGTACAGCTGGAATGTTAATTTTACGTTCGCCAGTTAAAAACTGCCCGGTAACAGACTCCTTACATTTAACAATATCTTTTGGCAGGCCAGCGTAAATGACTTCGCCACCATGCACACCAGCGCCAGGGCCGATATCGACGATATAGTCTGCTGCGCGAATAGCGTCTTCATCGTGCTCAACCACAATCACTGTATTGCCTAGGTCACGAAGATGTTCAAGAGTTTTTAGCAGACGGTCGTTATCCCGTTGATGCAGACCAATAGAAGGCTCATCTAAAATATACATTACGCCCACAAGACCGGCGCCAATTTGGCTAGCCAAACGAATTCGCTGAGCTTCGCCGCCAGATAGCGTATCGGCACTTCGATCTAAACTCAAATATTCAAGCCCAACATTTTCTAAAAATGCTAAGCGATCATTTATTTCTTTTAGTATTTTATTAGCAATTTGTCCACGCTTACCGGCTAGCTTTAACTTTCCAAAATACTTTAAGGCAGGACCAATAGGCATTGAGGTAATGTCAGAGATATTATGGTTATCAACAAAAACATTACGACTGGATTCTTTCAAGCGAGAGCCATGACAAGTAGGGCAAGGTTGAACCGATAACATTTTTGCTAGTTCTTCACGAACCATTGAGCTATCAGTTTCACGGTATCGACGATCAAGGTTAGGTATAACACCTTCAAAAGGGTGTTCTTTTATTACCGTATCACCACGACTATTAACATAGTGAAACTTAACTTCAGCTGTACCGCTACCAAATAGAAGTGCTTTTTGATTTTTCTTACTGAGTTTTTTAAATGGGGTATCCATATCAAAATCAAAATGATCGGCTACGCTACAAATCATTTGATAATAATAAATAGTTCGTCTGTCCCATCCACGAATCGCGCCTTCACCTAGTGTAAGTGTTTCATCTACAATTAATTTATCTGGATCAAAGTATTGATCAACGCCTAAGCCGTCACATGTTCCACAAGCACCAGCAGGATTGTTGAAAGAGAACATTCTGGGTTCTAATTCAGTGATACTGTAACCGCAAATTGGGCAAGCAAATTTTGATGAAAATAGTATTTCAATTTTATCATCTTCCATGCCGATTGCTTTGGCCGTACCGCCTGTTAACTCTAATGCCGTTTCTAATGACTCCGCTAAGCGCTGTTTAATATCTGCACGAACTTTAAAGCGATCTACAACCACTTCAATTGTATGCTTTTTGTTTTTGTCTAGGTCTGGTACGTCATCCATATCAACAACAATGCCGTCAATGCGTGCCCGCACAAAACCTTGGCTTCTAAGCTGTTCAAAAAGATGCAGATGCTCACCTTTACGCTCTTGAATAATTGGTGCCAATATCATCAGCTTAGTGCCTTCGTCTAAAGCTAAAATATTATCAACCATTTGGCTAACGATCTGAGCGTCTAATACTTCACCATGCTCAGGGCAGCGAGGCTCACCAGCGCGGGCGTAAAGCAGGCGTAAATAATCATATATTTCGGTGACGGTACCAACGGTAGAGCGAGGGTTATGACTGGTTGATTTTTGTTCTATGGAAATGGCAGGACTTAGACCTTCAATATGGTCCACATCAGGTTTTTCCATCATCGAAAGAAATTGACGCGCATAAGTTGAAAGGCTTTCTACATATCGACGTTGCCCTTCCGCATATAAGGTATCAAACGCTAGTGAGGACTTACCAGAACCAGAAAGGCCAGTAATAACCACAAGTTTATCTCGTGGAATATCTAGATCGATGTTTTTAAGATTGTGGGTGCGCGCACCGCGAACAATAATAGTGTCCATAATTCCAAGAGCCAGATACAAAAGTAGAATTATACCTGTTTGAGGTGGCTTTGGCTTGAAGGAATATCAATACATGTGCCAGTGAAAACACTGTTTCACCGGGACAGCAAATACTAGGGGTCAGTTTGCTAAATCTTGCTCTGGTAAATGGGTTTTGGCCCAATTAATCGCTTGAATTCGATTGCCTACATCAATCTTTTTGAACAAGTTGTACAGGTGAGTTTTAACAGTGTGAGTGCTTACGTTTAATGAGTCAGCAATTTCTGAGTTTTTAGCCCCGCTGGCACTTAATTTAAGAATTTGCTTTTCGCGTTTAGTCAGTGAATAAACGGCAGGTGGAATCTTAATTGGGGTTTTTCGATTACTGCTCATGAAGTGACTTAGCAGTTTGCGACTAAACCATAATTCTCCAGTGAGAATAGAAGCCATGCCTTTACTAATATGGTTTTGGCTAACACCTCTATAGAAAAAACCTTTTACACATGGCCACTTAAGTAACTTTTCGTGATCACATTCATCTTCTAAATTGACAAATATAGTACGGTTCTTATGGGGAAGCCTCTCAAGCAGCTGACTGCAACGATCATAATTAAGACCAAGTGCATCGATGCAAACAATATCATCGGCTAAAATACGATCTAGGTCATGGGGGCCATGAGTATCGATAATTTCGCACTTAAGTTCTAAGTTTTGCTGTAGGTAGCCCAGTAGTAGGGAGTTTTGAATGTTTTTTGGTCCTAATAACCAAAATTTCTTTTTTAGCTCGATGTCCATATCAGCGATCTCCGGGTTTTATCTAACAGATAATTTTTATTTGTTAGTATACGCCACTGTAAAGAAAAAATGTGTGAAATGACACCGTTAATGCTAAATATTTGACTTATTTTAAATAGTATACTTTATGTCTTCGTGGTTCTAAAGAGCTCTTCTAATTGATAGAATGCATCACTATTTTTTTATACTCAACAATGACTGCTTAATGACTCCTATTGAAAGACGAACAGTATCCACTCTGGCACTCATATACGCCTTGCGTATGTTTGGTTTGTTTATGGTTTTGCCTGTTCTTGTTATTTTTGCAAATGACTACCATGGAGCCACTGCCACGCTAGTCGGCATTGCTATAGGCGCTTATGGATTAACCCAGGCGTTACTGCAATTACCATTTGGAATGTGGTCTGACCGCATTGGACGCAAGCCAGTGATTCTCATTGGTTTGACCATTTTTACATTAGGGAGTGCGTTGGCCGCTTCAGCCGACTCTATTTGGATGCTAATAGCAGGGCGGGCACTTCAAGGAGCAGGTGCCGTAGCGAGTACATTAATGGCACTAATGACAGACTTAACCAGAGAAGAAAGTCGTACCAAGGCTATGGCTAGCATAGGTGCAAGTATTGGCTTGTCCTTCACATTAGCTATGGTAGTTGGTCCGGTATTGGCTGGCTGGCTTGGATTATCAGGGTTGTTTGCTTTAACGGCGGTGCTAAGTGTGGCGGCCATGGTGTTGTTATTAGTTGCGGTTCCTACGCCTAAGCAGCAAGTGAAGTCTCGGGACACAAGAGCGTTTTATCATCAGCTAGGAGATGTAATAAAAGATCCGCAGATAGTCAGGCTCAGTTTTGGAATTTTTGTATTGCATGCCATCTTAGTAGGCTGTTTTGTATCTGTGCCATTAATGTTACTAGACGCAGGGTTGTTACAAGCAGAACATTGGAAGGTTTATCTTCCAGTTATGCTGATATCATTTATATGCATGGTGCCATTTATAATCGTTGGCGAGAAGCATCAAAAGATGAAGCAAATATTATTCATTGCGGTGGTACTTCTTGGCATAAGTTTAGTTATTTTAGGCCTGTCGAACTTAAATCTATATGGATTAATTGCTGGGCTTTGGTTATTTTTTGTCGCTTTTAACATACTAGAGGCTAGCCTACCGTCATTAATTAGTAAATTTGCACCCCCTGGCTTTAAAGGAAGTGCTATGGGTCTGTATAGTACTAGTCAGTTTTTAGGTGCGTTTGTAGGCGGTGTTGCAGGCGGGTTTTTAAGTGAGTATGCCTCAGTTGCTGGTGTATTTTGGGGCATGATTCCACTGGTGGTCATTTGGGCTGCTGTTGTTATGAGTATGGCAAAACCGAGGCACTTGAGTAATTATATGGCTATTATTGCCAGCACAAGTGAAGACGACATAGATCAGTTAGAAAATAAGTTGTTAGAAATTCCTGGTGTATACGAAGTGGTTATTATGCTGAAAGAAAATGCAGCATACCTTAAGGTTGATAATAAAACCTTTGACCCATCACATTTGAATGTATACAAATAATTATTATAAAGATTAGCCTAAAGGCGGAGAACAGAAATGGCACGAGGCAGTATTAATAAAGTGATGATCATAGGCTCATTAGGCCGTGACCCTGAAATGCGTTATTTACCAAATGGAAACGCAGTGTGCAGCATGAGTCTGGCCACAGACGAAGGCTATAAAGATAAAAACACTGGCCAAATGGTTGATAAAACAGAGTGGCACCGCGTTGAAGCTTTTGGTCGCTTAGCCGAAGTCATGGGTGAGTACCTGAAAAAAGGTTCTAAGTGCTATGTAGAAGGTAAGCTGCGCACAGACGAATATGAAAAAGATGGCATCAAGCGTTACAGCACAAAAATTCTTGCTAGCGAAATGACCATGTTAGATAGCCGCAACAGTCAAGGTGGCGACAGTGCAGGATACGGCGCGTCAGCACCTATGAACCAAGCACCGCAACAACCTGCTTACGGTCAGCAAGCGCCACAACAAGCTGCACCAGCTTATGGCCAAGCACCTCAACAACAAGCCCCTGCAGCACCGTATGGTCAAGCGCCACAACAACAAGCACCACAGCAGCAAGCACCTCAACGTGCACCTGCAGCAGCACCTTATGGTCAGCAAGCTCCACAACAGCAAGCACCAAAACCGCAAGCAGCACCTAGCAATGCATTTGATGATTTTGATGACGATATTCCTTTTTAGGAATACATAAATAATAAGTGTTAAATTATATAGTGGTTAGCTTGATGTAAGTTATTGTATATGAAGCATGATTTTAGTAAAAAAACCTTTTAGTCTGTAAAGATTAAAGGTTTTTTTTTGGTTTTCTAATTATTGTCGGCTAGAAAGTCATGTAAGAGTCTATTTGTAAAATTAGGTATTGGCACCTATATAAGAATAGAAATAATAATTCGAAGGACAGGTGAGAAACTTCCCGTATTTTTAGGAAGAGATTATGTAGTGGTACAGTGATTTTGGCCATCTAACTAGAGGTGATATTATCACCTCATAGATAATATGGTGTCAAAATGAGAAAGCCAAGAAAATCCAATTTCAAACCCGAATTTCGCTTGGAAGTTGCACAACTTGTACTTGA
>JAWUVO010000117.1:0-21594 GCA_034112325.1 Bermanella sp.
CCTACATCTGTAATGCCTAATTTCTTGGTAAGGGTCATGGGTGGTATGGCCTTTATCCGCTAATGAGATAGTTAACGTAATTATCGAATCACTACTTTTGGCGTGAACGATGCTCTTTTACAGCTTCTTTTAAAACACTAAGAAGTTGTGGATCTACTGATGAAGCTTGAACCATTGCAGGTGCTGCCGGTGCGGCAGGTGCTTCAGGAAAAAACTTATTAATAAGCTTGGAGATGAGTGTCGTGGCGAAAATAAGAACGATTAAGAATAGAAATACCGTTCCCATGCCAAAACCCATCAAACCCAGGCCTTCAGCCATCAAATCGGACATGAATGCCGCTCCTATTGATTTATGCTTAGGTCAACTCACTAAATTAAGTAAGCGTGCTCAATGTATAATTAGTTATTACTAATTATTTATACATTTTAGGTGTATTTATCATTTTGCTGGGCGCACAGAATGGCCCGCATTTATAACAAAATACCGCAGCAATGTACTAGAAAACAATGGGTTAGGCAAGTAGATACTGTGACCACACGAAAGAACAGAACACTAAATAACCAACTGTAAACCCTGCATTACCAACATGATTTACACGCACTAAAATAGCTGTTTAATACAACTTTACCACCCACACCATATAATATATTTATATAGACCCTTGATAGTGACTAACTCATGGATGAGTTGGTACAAGCCACGTATAATCGCGCAATTAATACACCCAAGGCCTTACTTACATGAAAGTCATACTCGCCCCCATGGAAGGACTGGTTGATTACTGGGTGCGCCAGCCACTTACCGCCATTGGCGGCTTTGATCATTGTGTTAGTGAATTCATTCGAGTGAGTGATTTATTACTCCCCGAACGGGTGTTTAAGCGCATGGTGCCTGAAATAGATCAAAACTGGAAAACGCTTAGCGGCACCCCTGTTCACTTACAGCTACTTGGCAGCAACCCCCACACAATGGCAGCTAACGCACGACGTGCAGCATTGCTTGGCGCACCAGCTATCGACTTGAATTTTGGCTGCCCAGCCAAGACCGTTAACAAAAATATGGGTGGCTCAATATTGTTACGCGAACCCAACACCATTGAACATATAGTCAAATCTGTGCGCGAAGCTGTGCCAAGCAACACACCTGTGACCGCTAAAATGCGTCTAGGTTTTGAGGATAACAGTCTTGCATTAGAAAACGCCCTGGCGATGCAAGAGGGTGGCGCTAGCAGTTTATGCATACATGCACGCACAAAATCAGACGGCTATAAACCACCGGCTTATTGGCCAGAAATCGCTAAAATCAGAAATAAAATCGATATTCCGATTATTGCCAATGGGGAAGTTTGGACACCTGAAGATTACGCTAAGTGCCAACAACAAAGTCAGTGCGATGACATTATGATAGGCCGAGGCTCTATTCGACGCCCTGACTTAGCGCTACGTATTAAGGAAATGCAAAATGGTTCGCAGCTTGCTCCTATGCAATGGCTAGACATACTTAATATGATCATTAAATACATAGATACCATTCGTAATAGCGGCAAAGAAAAATTTGTTATTTCTCGAATTAAGCAATGGCTGAATTTCATCGCCCTCGCCTATGACGAGGCAATACCTCTATTTAATCAGATTAAGCGAATGTTAAGCCTGCAAGAAATTGAAGACACTGTTTTTGAAGAACACCGAAAAGAAATGAAACATTAGAGTGGAACTTATATACATTAAGAAAGGGCAATTACCTTGAAGCAGGAATACACAAAGAACACTCCTTACCCCTGCTTAAACAACCTTTTAAACTGCACCCAAAATAGATATCCAAACACACAGACACAAAAAAACCCCATATCTTTCGACATGAGGTTTCGTTGTTTTATTTGGTGCGCCCGACACGATTCGAACGTGTGACCGCCTGGTTCGTAGCCAGGTACTCTATCCAGCTGAGCTACGGGCGCAAAACTTGAAATTTTACTAACACCAAATGATATGTAACGACTTTATTATCAGCTTAAACTTTAACAAAGCTCTAACTACTTCTTTGATATATCAAATACTAACGCAGATAATCAATAGGTTTTTAGATGAGTTACAGTTGGGAGTCGCAGTATAAATCACTGCAAGTTAAGTGGTGCGCCCGACACGATTCGAACGTGTGACCGCCTGGTTCGTAGCCAGGTACTCTATCCAGCTGAGCTACGGGCGCAAATCAATTAACTAATATGTGAAGACAAGCTAGATTTTAACATCTTGCTTTCACCATTTTTATACCGAATAAATTCTAGAATAAAAATGGCGGAGAGAGAGGGATTCGAACCCTCGATAAGATTTCTCCTATACACCCTTAGCAGGGGTGCGCCTTCAGCCACTCGGCCACCTCTCCAGCACGCGCAGCATGATACCATCTTGTAGAATAATTAAAAGTAAAAATTCAATAAAATTAACGCTTTAGCGAGTTTTATTGTTTTTAATCTTCTACAGGTGCATCTTTTTCTTTTTGGATGCGCTGATATATTTCTTCACGATGAACAGCTACTTCTTTTGGAGCGTTAACTCCAATACGTACTTGATTACCTTTGACACCAAGAACCGTCACAGTTACTTCATCGCCGACCATAAGGGTTTCACCAACACGACGCGTTAAAATGAGCATTGTACTCTCCTGAAAACTGTAATCAGGCCGCTTGCCTGAATTACCTTAATCCCTGTAATACAATTACAGGTTTCCTTTAATTTCATTATTGACCAGCTTTGAGAAACTTAAAGCTCAATGTACAAGTTATCCATACTATTTAGTTATGAATAAGGCTGTATTGAGATTAACTGGTAAATTACCTAGGGTGCGTTGGAATTCCAGCGCTTTTATTGCAAAAAGGCGCCATTCGTTGACGCCTTTTGTTAATCTTAAGCATCCTGCCTTAGATTAATTTTCTTTGTCATCGTCTAGATCGAACGCTGTGTGCAATGCACGAACCGCTAGCTCTAGATATTTTTCATCGATAACGACAGAAATCTTGATTTCAGATGTAGAGATAATCTGAATATTAATATTTTCTTGAGCCAGTACGTCAAACATTTTACTGGCTACGCCCGCATGTGAACGCATACCTACGCCAACAAGAGATACCTTAGTAATGTCCTTTGCACCAGAAACTTCACGAGCTCCCAATTCGCTAGCGACCTTCCTTAATACCTCTTCTGCTTTCACATAGTCGATACGGTTAACCGTAAAGGTGAAATCGGTAGTTTTGTCAGCAGCTACGTTTTGCACGATCATATCAACTTCTATGTTCGCTGCGCCAATAGGGCCTAAAATTTTCGAAGCTACACCAGGAATATCTGGTACACCCATTACGGTTAACTTGGCTTCGTCACGGTTAAATGCAATACCTGAAATAACGGGTTGTTCCACGGCGCTGTCTTCCTCTGTTGTAATCAACGTTCCATTGCCCTCTTTACTGCTATGCAGCACTCTAAGAGGTACCTTATATTTTCCGGCAAACTCTACTGCGCGTATTTGCAGCACTTTTGACCCTAAGCTTGCCATTTCTAGCATTTCTTCAAACGTAATTTTATCCATACGCTTAGCTTTTTCAACTACACGAGGGTCGGTTGTATATACACCGTCAACGTCTGTATAGATATGACACTCGTCAGCATTTAATGCAGCTGCTAATGCAACACCAGTGGTATCTGAGCCACCACGGCCTAGCGTAGTTATATTGCCCTCACTGTCTGCGCCTTGAAATCCAGCTACAATAACAATTCGACCCTGGTCTAAGTCTTTACGAATATTAGCTGTATCAATATGTTGGATACGGGCTTTCATATGAGCACTGTCGGTTAAGATTTTAACCTGAGAGCCAGTATAAGAACGAGCCGCAACGCCACGCTTTTCTAAAGCCATGCTTAACAAAGCAATGGTTACTTGCTCGCCAGTAGAAACTAAAACATCCATCTCGCGAGGAACCGGCTGCTCACTAATTGCATTAGCTAGACCAATCAAGCGATTGGTTTCGCCGCTCATAGCGCTTACCGCTACAACCACATCATGGCCAGCGTCTTTAAATTTTTTCAGCTTATCAGCTACACCTTCGATTTTTTCAACCGTTCCAACCGAGGTGCCGCCATATTTATGTACATACAATGCCATGGGTTTCAGGCTCTTTAGCGTTAAGTAAATTGGGGGTTCAAAATTCGGCGCTAATTAGACACTAAAAAGCACCACTTTGAAACACTGAGATTTAAGTACCGTCACTCAAATATTATTTTCGGTTAAAGGTTAGCTTCAGCCCAGGAATTAAATGCATTTAATGCATCATCAATACCTTCAGGTTTTTTGCCGCCCGCTTGGGCAAGGTCGGGTTTGCCGCCACCCTTGCCATCTACATACGGAGCTAACAGCTTAACAATGTCACCTGCTTTTGCTTTGCCAATTAAATCTTTTGTTACACCGGCAATTAACGTTACTTTTTCGCCTTCACTGCTGGCTAACAAGATAATAGCGCTGCCCAACTTATTTTTTAGCTGATCCATTGCACCGCGCATGGCAGGTACGTCGGCACCATCTAGTTTGGCCGCCAACACTTTAACACCATTTATTTCTTTAGCGCCGGCTGCTAAATCGGTGCCCGCTCCTGACGCCAACTTAGCTTTAAGTTGTTGTACGTCCTTTTCTAGAGTTCGGTTCTTAGTAACTGTTGCTTCTACTTTACCTAATACCGTATCGCGATTAGCTTTTACCTGACCCGCAATAGCATTAATGGTTTGCTCCATGTTAGCAATGTAATCATAAGCCGCTTGGCCAACAACCGCTTCAACACGACGCACACCTGCTGCAATACCAGATTCGCTCACAAGCTTTAAGAATCCAATGTCTCCAGTACGACTAGCGTGAGTACCACCACAAAGCTCAACTGAAAAATTGTTGCTACCCATAGTCAATACTCGTACTTCGTCGTCATACTTTTCGCCAAACAGTGCCATTGCACCATTGGCTTTAGCCGACTCAATATCCATTAGCTCGGTAGAAACCGGGGTATTATTGCGAATTTGATTGTTAACTTGCTTTTCAACTGCCGCTAACTCATCAGCGGTCATGCCTTCAAAGTGAGCAAAATCAAAACGTAAACGGTCGAAATTACAAAGCGAACCTTTTTGCTGCACATGGTCACCCAAGGTTTCACGTAGTGCTGCATGTAATAAGTGAGTGGCCGAATGGTGAAGCTCAGTTTGCACGCGCTTTTCTTCATCAACTACCGCACTTAAAGTATCACCTACTTTCAAACTGCCTAATTTCACTTCGCCGTGGTGCAAATGATTTTTTTGCTCTTTGGTAGTATCACTTACCATAAACTCAGCTGTGCTTGAGGTTAATAGCCCAGTATCGCCCACCTGACCGCCCGACTCGCCATAAAATGGCGTACTGTCTAAAACAATCATGCCTGTATCGCCGGCATTAAGGGCAGCTACTTTTTGACCATCTTTAAATAGCGCAACAATGTTGCCTTGTGCATTTAAATGCTCGTAGCCAGTAAAGTCGGTAACGCCATCAAGATCTAATGTGTCTGTGTAATCAACCTTAAAGTTAGACGCGGCCCGCGCCTTGTTCTTTTGCTCGGCCATGCAGACATCAAAACCGGCTTCGTCTACTTTTAAATTACGCTCCCGAGCAATATCAGCGGTTAAGTCAACCGGAAAGCCGTAAGTGTCATATAACTTAAAAACTGTTTCGCCTGCAATCGTATCGCCTTTTAGCTGAGCAATCGCTTCTTCTAAAAGCTTCATACCGTGATCAAGCGTTTTTGCAAACTGCTCTTCTTCAAGTTTTAGAATTTTTTCTATTTGTGGCTGATTTTTAACAAGATCTGGATAAGCAGCACCCATTTCAGTAACTAACGCTGCAACGATCTTATAAAAGAATAAATCGGTAGCGCCTAAAATATGACCATGACGTAATGCGCGACGAATAATACGACGTAACACATAGCCACGCCCTTCATTCGAAGGCATAACACCATCGCTAATTAAAAAGCTACATGAACGAATATGATCAGCGATTACAAGCAATGACTTGCTGTCTAATTCTTTGGTTCCAGTAGCGTCAGCGGCGGCTTTAATTAAGCCCTGAAACAAATCGATTTCGTAGTTTGAGTGCACGTTTTGCATAATCGCCGAAATACGCTCAAGGCCCATCCCTGTGTCTACAGACGGCTTAGGCAAAAGCTCCATGGTGCCGTCAGCTTGACGATTGTACTGCATGAATACGTTATTCCAGATCTCGATAAAACGATCGCCATCTTCTTCTGGAGTACCCGGCTTACCGCCCCAAATATGTTCGCCGTGATCATAGAAAATTTCTGAGCAAGGTCCACACGGCCCTGTATCACCCATCTGCCAAAAGTTATCAGATGCGTATTTTTCGCCTTTGTCACCAATGCGAATTATTTTATCTTCAGCTAGACCCATCTTTTTATTCCAGATGTCGTAAGCCTCTTGGTCGTCGGCATAAACCGTTACCAATAATTTTTCTTTAGGCAGGTTCAAGCCTGTTTCGCTGGTTAAAAACTCCCATGCGAATTTAATTGTTTCTTCTTTAAAGTAGTCACCGAAACTAAAATTACCCAGCATCTCAAAAAAGGTGTGGTGACGAGCGGTGTACCCTACGTTTTCTAAATCGTTATGCTTACCACCGGCACGCACGCAACGCTGACTGCTGGTTGCACGGGTGTAGTTGCGCTTGTCTTGACCTAAAAATACATCTTTAAATTGGTTCATTCCGGCGTTGGTGAACATTAAGGTAGGATCATTACCCGGAATCAAAGAACTACTGTCTACAATTGCGTGCTGTTTAGCCGCAAAAAAATCTAAAAAAGCCTGTCTAATTTCTGCCGTTTTCATACTCTGTCCATTAGCGGGTTATGCCCATTATTTAAAATTCAATAATTTGTGGGGCATTTGGAGTCACAAACCGGCGAGTATAGCGTGTTTAAAGCTAATGGACGAGGTTAGGGCTTTCTATTTTTACATAAGATTAGAAATTGATCTGGACACATATATTAGAAAAGGCTAAATTAAGGACTTACTAATATAAAGAGGTGTTTATGAATATTCAACAACTGGTCTTTGCCATCGCAGGTACTTTGATATTAATTAGCATCACGTTAAGCCAACTGCATCATATTTACTGGTTAGGCCTGACGGCTTTTGTGGGCATAAATCTTTTTCAAACGGCTTTTACTGGATTCTGTCCTCTGGCTAAGATTTTAGCTGCATTAGGTATAAAATCAGGGTCAGCAATGGACTAACAAGCGGAACAAACTGAACAATATTCAAATTTAACTGTCTTAAGGGGTGAATGGCATTATGAATGTCGTGGTATTCGAGTTAATTTTTATTGTAACTGTTAAGTCACTTACAAATTTAAGTTGAATCTGCGGCACTCAAAACTCATAATGATCAAAATTACACCAATGTCACCTAGTCGAGTTTTTATTGAAAACGTTTATATCATTGATGCTTGTAGGCATCATCGCAACTGGTAGCTATTTTACTTTTCAAAGTGATGTAAAAACCCAAATTTGTATCGAAGATTGGTATGCCGATACTTCGAGCCTATTCCAAAGTGCCTCCTCGTTTTTTAGCTCCTCTGTTACTTCAGACGAAACTAAAAGTGAACAGGATCAACTGGACACTAAACTTCAAGAACTATTGCCAACCACTGAAATTGACCTTAGCTTTCAATCTGTGCAGCAAGAGACTATTATCAGCTCTATAACTGCTAGATCTAACGATCCGTTGTTGCCAAACTTATTTATCAAAGACACACCTAACCCGGGCACTCGCTTTAATGGCTTGGTTCATACAGATAAAGATGACAAAGTTGTGGGGGCCGAGGTTAACATTAGCATTCCAACCAATATTCGCTAAGGAACCACATGATTGCATTTGCATGCGTTGTATTAGTCTTGTGCGGCATAAATTTTATGATAATTATAGGTGTAGGGCCATTTGCGAATGAGCCCTGGCTTAAATATCACCTAGCTTATAAGAAAAAAGATAAGTCGATTCAGGCGTTATTGCTTTACCCTTCTATACTGTTTTTTATAATCTGTACCCTAGCTTTAATTGGGGTGGCCTCGTGAATGGAGTAATTTTATGATTCGCATTGACTCTGGTCACCTAGGCAGTGGAAATTGGAAGGTTAAACAGCAAGATGGCGTTAGCTTTTTGAGTCATCGCTTACCGTTTAGTCCGCGCAACGAGTTTAGAATCGGTTCTAACGAAATTATCGATGTACAGCTTCAATCTATTGTTAATGACAAGCACTTAATTAAAATTTCACTTACTGAAGACAGGTATTGTATTGGGCAAGCAGACAAAACCGATTTCGAGCTATTGATAAAAATGGTTCAGTTTGACCAACCAGCTCCTTTAGAAGACCGTAATGTTAATGCTTGGGTAAGAGGTTTAGGCATTTTTATTGCTTTAATTATTGCATTTGAATTAGTTAAATAGACATTTTTAACCCACTCAGTACACATGCTGACTGCTGTATTTATACTTTTATATATAATGTTCGCGATTACGGGCATATGCTCGTAATACAAGATATCTCTAAAATTGGTCTTTTTACCACCTAGGTGGCTGAAGGGTAATTCTAGAAAATATTTTAGGACTCCCTTCTCATGAAAAAAATAGTTATTGTAGGTGGCGGTGCAGGCGGCTTAGAGCTTGCAACAAAACTTGGCGACACCCTAGGTCGTCGCAATAAAGCTCAAATCCATTTAGTCGATACCAATAACACACATTTGTGGAAACCACTGCTGCATGAAGTAGCCACAGGTTCTTTAGACAGTGGAATTGACGAATTAAGTTATCGCGCACAAGCTCATAACCACCACTTCAAATTTCATCTTGGGCGCATGAGTGATCTTAATCGTAAGTCACATAGTATTGTGCTTGCCGCCATGTTTGATGAAAATAACGAAGAGGTACTTCCTGAGCGTATTCTTTCATATGACAGCTTGGTATTAGCCGTTGGCAGTCAGACCAATGACTTTGGGACAAAAGGCGCTAGCGATCACTGCTCGTTTTTAGACAGCCGTAAACAAGCTGATAAATTTCACCAAAAGCTATTAAACACCTATTTAAAAGCTAACAACACCGCGGGTGAAAAAGACAATTATCAATTAAATATTGGTATTGTTGGGGCTGGGGCCACAGGCGTTGAACTGGCTGCTGAGCTGCATAACACAGCTTCTAAATTAGCCGCTTTTGGTTTAGACCAGCTAAAAGAAGATCAACTGAAAGTGACCATTATTGAGGCTGGCGAGCGTATTCTACCTGCATTACCAGAAAGAATTTCTGCTGCCGCTCATCGCGAATTAAATAAGCTTAACATTGATATAAAAACACAAACCTTCATTCAAGAAGTAACCCACGAAGGCTTTGTGACTAAAGACGGTGAGCTTATTAAGTCTGAACTAATGGTTTGGGCAGCGGGTGTAAAAGCACCGGAATGGATGGCAAAACTTGACGGCCTAGAGACCAACCGTGTTAACCAAATTGTGGTAAAAACGTCTTTGCAGACCACTCTTGATGACAATATTTATGCCATTGGCGATTGCTCTTATATGCTGCAAGAAAATGGCAAGCCAGTACCTCCAAGGGCACAAGCAGCCCACCAACAAGCGTTTCATGTTTATAAAAACATTGTACGTATAAGCGAATCACAAGATCCCCTACCTTATGTTTATAAAGACAAAGGCTCGTTGGTAAACTTAAGCCGGTACAGCACAGTGGGTAGTTTAATGGGCAACTTAAACGGTGGTAGCTTCATGATAGAGGGGACAATAGCTCGCATCGTATATGTAAGCCTTTACCGCCTGCATCAAGTTGCATTACACGGCTATTTTAAAACTATATTAATGAGTCTTTCGGGCCGTATTAATAAAATTATACGTCCGCGTTTAAAATTGCACTGATCCAAAAAATTAGCAGGCTATCACTTTGGAGCCTGCTAATATATTGTTCACAAAGCTTAATTTAAATCAATAACCCCAATATCATTTCCTTTGTTCAATATACGCAACAATCATTTTCGAAAATTATACATGCAGTTTTCATATTTGAGGCCTATCATGGCCGCAATTATAGCTTAAGGATGAATCATGAAACGCTCAAATAGCCTATACAGTGCAGCACTTATTGCAATATTAGCCTCATTACCGCTCATATCTGTGGCACAGGGTGGGCTTCCTGCCGAGGTTATTCGGGTGAAGACTGAAACGCTTAAAAATACTATACAGTCTATTGGTAGCCTAAAAGCAAATCAGTCGGTTGTATTGTCGTCTGAAGTGCCAGGCCGAATAACAGCAATTGGCTTTGAAGACGGAACTGAAGTTAAATTAAACACACCATTATTCCAGTTAGATAACAGTACTCAAAAAGCCCAGTTAAACGAGGCCTACGCCCGAGTTAAATTAAGTCAGACTGAGTTTAAGCGTGTAAAAAAGTTATTTAATCAAAGTGTAGTTAGCGAAACTGACCTAGATTCTGCCGCTGCTAATTTAAGTATTAACAAGTCCCAAGCTGAATTCTCTAATGCACAACTAGAAAAGCTAAGTATCAAAGCTCCATTTAACGGCATGATTGGTTTACACGATATAAGTATTGGTGAATATGTTAACGCTGGCGAAGACCTTGTTAGGCTAGTAGAACTAAAAACTTTAAAGTTTGATTTTGCCCTACCTGAAGTTTACCTAAGCAAAGTGAAGCTTGGTCAAAAAATTAGAATTAACACCACTGCCTTCCCTGAGAACACTTACGAAGGTGCCGTTACCGCTATTTCACCAGCACTTAACGAAGAAACTAGAAGCTTAATGGTTCGAGCTATTATACAAAACACATCGTTAGAATTACGCCCTGGTTTATTTGCAAATGTCATTTTAGAAGTCAGCCAAAATGACAACGCAATTCTTGTTCCTGAGCAGGCTTTGATTCCTCAGGGGCAGCAATATTTTATTATGAAAGTAGTTGAAGGAAAAGTAGAGCAAGTACCAGTAAAAATAGGTCAACGTAGAAAAGCATACGTAGAGCTAGTGTCTGGTGTTAAGGCTGACGATGTTGTCATTATTGCAGGCCAAATGAAATTGCAGCCCGGTGCTCCAGTGACGCCGCTGTTTCCTGAAATGCTACAAACAAATAATCAGTAGGTGTAACCATGAATCTTTCTGATATAAGTATAAAGCGCCCTGTATTTGCCACGGTATTAAACATATTAGTTGTACTACTGGGTTTAATTGCATTTGATCGCTTAACCGTTCGTGAATACCCTAATATTGATGTTCCTGTTGTTACTGTTGAAACTATTTATATAGGTGCGAATGCATCGATTATGGAATCCCAAGTGGCACAAATACTTGAAGACTCACTTTCAGGTGTTGAAGGCATTGATTATTTAGTTTCAAAAAATAGCTCTGAAAGATCTCAAATTTCAGTTTATTTTAAACTTGATCGTGACGCAGACAGTGCTGCTAATGATGTGCGAGATCGCGTAGGCCGTGTTCGTGGCCAATTACCTGCAGGAATCGAAGAACCTATTGTGTCTAAAGTTGAGGCCGATGCTCAACCTATTATATGGCTAGCATTTTCAAGTGATCGTCATTCAGCCCTTGATGTAACCGAATACGCTGACCGACAAGTTAAGGACCCACTGCAAACCGTACCCGGAGTTGCCAACGTAATACTGGCAGGTGAACGCGAATACGCTATGCGTATTTGGTTAGATAGCAGTAAGATGGCCGCGTTTAACGTAACCGCTCAAGAAATTGAACTGGCCTTACGCCAACAAAATATTGAAGTACCTGCTGGCCGCATTGAAAGTGAGCAACGAGAGTTTACTGTTTTAACGCAAACAGATTTAAATAGTGAGCAGCAATTTGAAGATATTATTATACGTAAAAATAATAACTACTTTGTTCGCCTTAAAGATGTTGCACGAATTGAACAAGCGGCAAAAAGTGAACGTGTAGTCGCTCGTTTTAATCAAAGAAGTGCAGTTGCATTAGGGGTAGTTAAACAATCTATTGCCAACCCACTTTCTGTGAGTGACGGCATTCAAGCACGCTTACCTAAAATTAGAGATGCGTTACCAGAAGGTATGAAAGTTGAAATTGCTTACGACTCCTCTGTATTTATTGACCGCTCTATAGACTCTGTATTTACCACTATTTTTGAAGCCATAGCATTAGTGGTTGTAGTTATATTTTTATTCCTAAGAAACTTACGGGCAACGCTTATTCCATTAATCACGATTCCAGTGTCATTAATTGGAGTATTCAGCATTATGCTGTTGTGCGGTTTTAGTATTAATACTTTAACGCTGCTTGCACTAGTGCTAGCCGTAGGTTTGGTTGTAGATGATGCCATTGTAGTATTGGAAAATATCTATCGCTATATAGAAGAAGGCATGGAACCCATGCAAGCCGCCTTTAAAGGCATGCGTGAAATCGCATTTGCGGTAATCGCTATGACGTTTACCTTAGCGGCTGTGTTTGCACCCGTGGCATTTACCCCTGGCAGAACGGGTAAGTTGTTTACTGAGTTTGCACTTACATTGGCTGGCGCGGTTATTGTTTCTGGTTTTGTGGCGCTAACTCTAGCGCCAATGATGGCGTCTAAATTACTACGCCATGAAAAAAATCCGAGTAACTTCTATTTAAAAGGTGAAGAGGTTTTAAATAGCCTAACTAATTTTTATCGAAAATTACTCACCGCTGCGCTTGATAAAACTAAAATTGTTATAGGTGTTGCGATGCTGACTATTGTAGGTCTAGGCGCTTTATACAAAATTTTGCCAAGTGAACTAGCACCTGTTGAAGACCGTGGCTTTATTATTGGCTTCTCTATTGCTCCAGAAGGTTCCAGTACTGATTATGTAGATAGATATTCTAAGCAAATTGAAAATATCTACTCAGGTATTCCTGAAAAAGATCGCTACTTTATGATTACTGGATTTCCGTCTTCAACTAACAGCATCTCATTTTTAAAAGTAGCCGACTGGGAAGATCGCACACGCTCGACTCAAGATATTGCTGATTCGATTATGGGCCCAATGTTTGCTGGAATACCTGGGACTATGTCATTTCCGATGCTGCCGCCTTCGTTAGGTCAAAGCATTATATCTCGTCCAATTGAAGTGGTTATCCAAACAACTCAAGGCTATGAACAGCTTAATAAATTTACCCAGGCACTAATGGGCAAGATATATGCGGCTGGATTATTCACCCAGCCTGATGTGGATTTAAAATTAAATAAACCACAGCTAGATATTTCAGTAGACCGAAATAAAGCGGCTGACTTAGGCGTGGCAGTATCTGAGCTAGGTACGACATTAGAAACTATGATGGCAGGCCGTGAAGTGACTCGTTATAAAAAAGGCACAGAGCAGTACGATGTTATTCTTCAAGTTGAAGAAGAAAACAGAGCTAACCCTCAGGATATCAGCCAAATTTATGTTCGTGGTAATGGTGGCAGTATGATTCCGTTGTCTAACATTGTTACGGTAACTGAAAGCATTGCGCCTAAAGAGTTGAATCACTTTAATAAATTGAAGTCAGCTATTGTTCAAGCTGGTTTAGCGCCTGGTATAGACGTTGAAACAGGTTTAGCCTTTATAGAAAATGAAATACAAAACCTTTCTGCCGAAATGAACATTCCGGTAATGATTGACTACTCAGGGCAAACCAGAGAATTTAAAGAGTCGGGCGCTGGATTAATACAAACGTTTATTCTTGCACTGTTATTTATTTACTTAGTATTAGCCGCTCAGTTTGAAAGCTTTAAAAGCCCATTTATCATAATGTTATCTGTACCACCTGCATTACTAGGTGCGGTTATTGCCTTATGGTTAAGCGGTGGCACAGCCAACGTATACAGCCAAATTGGTTTACTCACCTTAGTAGGATTAATAACCAAACACGGTATATTAATTGTAGAGTTTGCAGATCAACTTCAAGAACAAGGCAAGCAAAAACTAGAAGCCGTTATCGAGTCTGCGTCTATGCGCTTACGCCCTATTCTTATGACCACTGCAGCTATGGTATTAGGAGCAATACCGTTAGCGCTAGCAACAGGTGCTGGTGCTGAAAGTCGTGAACAAATTGGTTGGGTGATTGTAGGAGGTATGTCTATTGGGACATTACTGACGCTGTTTATAGTTCCTGCTTTTTACATCTTGCTTGCAGCACAACATAAACCTGAAGAGCATAAACCTGAAGAACAGGGCTTGTCTAATCTATAAAAACTTAAAAATAAGAATCTAGAATTAGAAATTAGGGCTCTACTATTTAATAGTTAGGGCCTTTTTTAATTTCCTGAGTTCGTAGGTTATGTAGATAGAAGATTAAATTGTGGTTTTATCTTTATGACGATTAAAACCTGAGTAAATTTGGTCTAGCGAGAAGCCTCTGCGCTGTAAATAGCCCATGACTTTACTTTTAACTTTTAAATCTGAAATATCTTGGGTCTTTAACTTTTTTTCTATTAGGCGGTCTACTTCATCGGGCCAAATCACTTCGTTCTTGTTTTCTTCAAAGGCATGTTCTATTAAGTGCTCTTTAATACCTTTTTGATTTAACTCTAAGCGAATCCGTACTGGACCATAACCGCTCACGCCTTTACTGCGTACAAACATACATGCAAAGCGTTCGTCACTTTGGTAGCCTTGCTCAACCATCCAATCTAAAACAATATAAATTAGTTGTTCATTTTCGGTATAAGGCAGCAATTTAGCTTCAAGTTCGGCATAGCTATATTCACGTCTAGACAATAACTCGATTGTTTTTCCACGCAAACCTTTTTCATCTAATAGCTTGGCTTTTTTGATATTAGGCGGCTGCCACATATTACTTTCCTAAAATTGCAGGCTGGTGCTTGTTAATACGAGTAATAGATATATAAAATTATTAGCGCTCTGATATTCATATTCATATTAACAGACTAAAATTTACTGTGCGCTAAGGTAAATTAACATGAGCTTACTTTAAATTAGTTTTAACTATAAAAAAAGGCCAGCAATGCTGACCTTTTTATATTACACCTTCATTTTTACTTTAGTTACACCAGTTTTGTTTCTACGCTTCTGGAGCTTCTATTGAAGGCTCTTTTACTTTACCTTTGGTTTTAGACTCAGCTTTAACTTCTTCTGCTACTGCCACAACACCGTTTCTAGCCTGTGCTTTTAATGCCGCTTTAGCGGCAGCATCTTTAACCGGCTGAACAAGTAACTGGTCACGAATCTGATCTTCAATTTCTTTGAAAACAGCTGGGTTTTCTAACAAGAATTTGCACGAGTTTGCTTTACCTTGTCCAATTTTATCGCCCTTGTATGCATACCAAGCACCCGCTTTATCTACTAAGCCTAGCTTAACACCAAGATCGACTAATTCAGCCGCTAGGTTAATGCCTTCGTTATAAATTATTTGAAATTCAGCTTGTTTAAATGGTGGTGCAATTTTGTTTTTAACCACTTTAACACGTGTCTCATTACCCACAATTTCATCACCATTTTTAACGGCTCCTATGCGGCGTATATCTAAGCGTACCGAAGCGTAAAATTTCAATGCATTACCACCGGTAGTAGTTTCTGGTGATCCAAACATGACACCAATTTTCATACGAATTTGGTTAATGAAAATTAACATGGTGTTAGATTTCTTCAAGTTACCTGTTAATTTACGCATTGCTTGCGACAGCATACGTGCTTGAAGACCCATGTGTGAATCTCCCATGTCACCTTCAATTTCTGCTTTAGGTGTAAGTGCTGCTACTGAATCGACTACTATTACGTCTATTGCTGCAGATCGTGTTAGCATATCAACGATTTCAAGTGCCTGCTCACCAGTGTCTGGTTGAGAGATTAATAATTCATTAATGTTTACACCTAATTTTTCGGCATATACAGGGTCTAGTGCATGCTCTGCATCGATAAAGGCACATACTTTTCCGTTACGTTGCGCTTCAGCAATAACTTCAAGTGTTAATGTAGTTTTACCGCTTGATTCAGGACCATATATTTCAACAACACGTCCCATTGGTAATCCACCAGCACCTAGTGCAACATCTAACCCCAACGAACCTGTAGAAATAGTTTCTACGTCCATTGAGTTGTTATCACCTAGCTTCATAATTGAACCTTTACCGAACTGTCTTTCAATTTGGCTTAAGGCTGCTGCAAGTGCTTTTTCTTTATCTTCTTTCATGATGTGCTCCAAGTGACTTGTTGTTTTTAATTCAAGTGCTGTTTAACTTTTCGATTTGATAAAGCAAGTATACTGTAAGTTCGTACAGTATCAAGCTTTTTTACAATTTATTTTTTTAGGTTATCAAAAATAAATCGATGATACTTTCAAGTCCTTGAATATAAATAGATAAACAACCCTTTATAACTTTTTATATTTTATAGGTAAAAAGTTATCTTCTTTCTTTTATGTATTAAAAGTTACTTTACGCTGAACATGTACAGTACTTTTGTTTTAATTTTTTCTTATTAATAATTCTATTATTTGGCTGGTGGTATTTGGCATAAAATATACTTTCCTTTATAGACTCTCTTGGGAATATTTATGCTTTATGGCATACTCTACATTATAAATTTCCACCCCATTTAAGATGTAGTATTAATGACCACAGCGATATCCGATCTTTCCAGCCATACGCCAATGATGCGCCAATATTTAACCATTAAAGCCGAGTTCCCTCATACTTTGATTTTTTATCGAATGGGTGATTTTTATGAACTTTTCTTTGATGATGCTAAGAAAGCATCTGACTTACTGGATATTTCCTTAACCGCTCGCGGTAAAACGGGTGGAAACGCTATACCGATGGCAGGTGTTCCTTACCATGCTGCTGAAAACTACTTAGCTAAATTAGTAAAACTTGGTGAGTCGGTTGCTATCTGTGAACAAATTGGTGATCCCGCAACAAGTAAGGGGCCAGTGGAAAGAAAAGTTGTCCGTGTTATTACCCCTGGTACTGTGAGTGATGAAGCGCTACTACATGACCGTAAAGACAATTTAATTGTCGCCATTTTTGACAACCCTAAATACAGCAAACATATTTCAGCACCCGCATTTGGTTTAGCTTATTTAGATATGACGAGTGGACGCTTTGTATTAACCGAGCCACAAACATCTGAACAGTTACAAGCAGAACTACAACGATTAAGTCCTGCAGAGCTCCTTTACCCTGAATCTATGCAAGGCAGTAGCTTACTAGAGGGGTTAAAGGGTTTACGTAAAAGACCTGAATGGGAATTTGATCTTGAAACAGCAACCACTTTACTAAATCAACAATTTGGAACAAAGAATCTAACGGGGTTTGGCGTTGATGATAAAGTTTATGGATTGGCTGCAGCCGGTTGCTTATTTCAGTATGTTAAAGATACTCAGCGTATTTCCTTACCACATATCCGCTCAGTAATATTTGAATCTGCTGCTTCGGGTGTAGTACTTGATGCAGCAACACGCCGTAACTTGGAGTTAACTACCAACTTACATGGCGGCAGTGAAAATACGCTAGCGTCGATTATTGATGCAACAGCAACCCCGATGGGTTCTAGGTTATTAAAACGTTGGCTTCACTTTCCTTTACGTGACGTACCCACATTAACAAATAGACAAGACACCATTGAGGCTATTTTAGTTTCTGATCTTTGCTCTTCGATTAATGCTTTATTGAAAGGTTTAGGTGACGTCGAAAGAATTGTTTCTCGTATTGCGATGCAATCTGCTAGGCCTCGCGATTTCGCACGCTTACGTAATGCACTGCAACAACTTCCTGAATTACAAACATTACTGACAGGTTTTACACAAGGTAGCTTACCAAGCTTAACGAAAAACTGCTTGCCTATCCCTCATATTCAGTCTTTATTAGAACAAGCAATTATTGACAACCCGCCTGTGCTTATTAGGGATGGAGGGGTTATTGCGCCAGGGTACAATGAAGAGCTTGATATACTGCGCGACTTAAGTAATGGTGCCAGTGAGTTTTTAGCGCAACTCGAAGCGCGAGAAAAAGAACAAACGGGCATTAGCTCTCTAAAAGTTGGCTACAACCGAGTGCATGGCTTCTTTATTGAAATAAGTAGAAGCGCTGCAGCAGAAGTACCCGAGCATTATATACGTCGTCAAACCTTAAAAAATAATGAACGATATATAACGGAAGAACTTAAAGAGCACGAGCACAAAGTATTAAGTGCACAAAGTAAGTTTTTAGCACTAGAAAAACAATTATATCAATCCTTGTTCGACCTCATACTGCCTGAATTAGCGCAATTGCAACAAATGAGTGATGCACTTTGCGAACTTGACGTATTAACTACTTTTGCTGAACGTGCTCAAACACTTAATTATGTTAAACCTACGCTAAGTAATACACCTGGAATATCGATTGATGCTGGCAGACACGCTGTTGTTGAACAAATGACATCTACTGCTTTTATTCCAAATGGTGTTTCGCTTAATGATCAAAGAAAAATGTTAATTATCACTGGGCCAAACATGGGTGGTAAATCAACCTACATGAGGCAAACTGCATTAATCGTATTATTAGCTCATATAGGTTGTTATGTGCCAGCCTTATCAGCTGAAATCGGTATTGTTGATCGAATTTTTACTCGTATTGGTGCTTCGGATGATTTAGCCAGTGGCCGCTCAACTTTCATGGTTGAAATGACAGAAACTGCTAATATTTTGCATAACGCAACAGAAAAAAGCTTAGTTTTACTTGACGAAATCGGCAGAGGAACAAGTACTTACGATGGGCTATCTTTAGCATGGGCCTGTGCTGAAATGCTTGCTATAAAAACAAAAGCCTATACTTTATTTGCCACACATTATTTTGAACTTACCTTGTTAGCACAAGAAATTGAGTCTTTGGCGAATGTACATTTAGATGCAATAGAACACGAAGATAACATTGTATTCATGCATAGCATTGAAGAAGGTGCTGCTAGCAAAAGCTTTGGTCTACAAGTAGCGCAGTTAGCTGGTGTACCAAAAAATGTCATTAATCGTGCTAAGCAGAGATTAAGCGAATTAGAAGCCCAAAAACCGCCTTCAATACTCCCTATCGAATCAGATATTTTTGAACCCATAGCGCTTTCAATTAATGATAACAAAGCACTTCAAGCTTTGGATCGTATGGATGTGAACGACTTAAGTCCACGCCAAGCATTAGATTTATTATTTGAACTTAAGTCTCTTTTATAAATACAGCCTAAATTTGCCTATATATTATATGGTTAATCGTTAATCGTTAACATTACTAAAAAGCAGGTATAAAAAAAGGAAAGCCCCCGCTCTCCTTTTTTGATATTTAATAACTCATTTAACTATTATGGCTGAAATATCGCTTCTATAGATAAGTTTTGTTGTGTCAAAATATCACGTAAACGTTTTAGTGCTTCAACTTGTATTTGTCTTACACGCTCTCGAGTAAGTCCAATCTCTGCACCAACATCTTCTAATGTGGCTGCTTCATAGCCCATTAAACCAAATCGTCTTGCTAATACCTCTCTTTGCTTCACATTAAGCTCGTGCAACCAAGTTACAATATTATTGCTCATGTCTTCGGCTTGTAATTCCCCTTCAGGGCCTTTACTTTTTTCGTCAGCTATCACATCAAGTAATGCTTTTTCAGAATCGCCAGCAAATGGAACATCTACAGAAGTAATTCGTTCGTTAAGGCGGAGCATTTTGGTAACATCGGCTACAGGTTTATCGAGTGCTTCTGCGATATTTTCTGCGGTAGGTTCGTGATCAAGCTTTTGAACCAATTCCCGAGATTTTCTCAAGTATATGTTAAGTTCTTTAACAACGTGGATAGGTAATCGAATAGTACGTGTTTGATTCATAATGGCACGTTCTATTGTTTGACGTATCCACCATGTAGCATAAGTTGAAAAGCGAAAGCCTCTCTCGGGATCAAATTTCTCTACAGCTCGAATTAGGCCTAAATTCCCTTCTTCGATAAGATCTAGCAGTGGTAAGCCTCGGTTGTTATAGCGTCTTGCTATTTTAACAACTAATCGTAAGTTACTTTCGATCATACGTTTTCTTGAAGGTTCATCACCTTTTAAAGAAAGACGAGAAAAGTAGACTTCTTCTTCTGCTGAAAGTAGCGGTGAAAAACCTATTTCACCTAAATAAATCTGTGTAGCATCAAGGTTTGATGAAACCTCTTCTTTTTCTTCTACATTATTATCATTATCTACTGCTTTTTTGCTTACTGCTTTTTTTTGTTCTTTTATTTTTACCATGCTTTTCTCCCGTATATAGCAAAGTTTAAATTTGAAACGCTTAGATTTAAATGTACACGTTAACTCCAATTATTTTAGATTATTACCTATTTTGGTAATTTGATTTACTACGCTCTTACTTAGGTAAATACTTTAAAGGATTTACCGACTTCCCGCGAAACCGTACTTCAAAATGAAGCATGACTTTGTTTGTTCCTGAGTCACCCATTTTCGCGATTACATCACCAACATTAACTTGCTGCTTTTCTTTAACAAGAATTTTATCATTATGAGCATAAGCGCTTAAGTAATCTTCGTTATGTTTAACTATAACTAATTTACCGTAACCTCTTAATGCCTCACCAACATAAACTACCTTGCCTTTAGCCGCCGCTTTTATATTTTGTGAGCGTCGACCTGCGATGTCTATTCCTTTATTTCCTTGTGCTGTAGAGGAGAACTTCGAAATAACTTTACCTTTAGTGGGCCACTGCCAACGACGAATTTTTTGTGAAAATACAGTCTTTGAACCAGTGTTTTGTTTCTTCTTAGTTTTATTGTCTACATTTTCACCATACGCCTGCTTTTTATTAGATGCAACGATCTTTTTACTGTCATTATTTTGACTGATTTCACCCTTTTTATTAGAGCTAACATTCGAATTTTTCGTGTAGCCCTTGCTACTATTATCATCTGACTTTTTTGGCGTTAAATATAAGACTTGATTGGGGTAAATTCTATAAGGTGGTCTAATGTTATTTATATTAGCAATTGTTCGAACATCTGAATTGGCGCGCCATGCAATTGTGTATAATGTTTCACCACGTTTAACCTTATATTTACTGTGATTAATAGGATGTTTCACACGTTCGTTGGCAGAATTCCCCTGTGTGATATTTACAACAGGGGCAGTATTTTTATTAGTTGAACAACCTGTTATATTATTTAGCAATAAGATATAACCAAATAACATAAGTGTTGTAATAAGTGCTTTTTTATTGTTTTTTAGTTTCTTTTTATGCTTTATATATAACATTTTAAGGCTTTATCTTAATGCTATATAAGCAAATATTATAAGTAGAACAAGGCCCCAACCTAAAATATCTACCCATTGACGTAATTTTGCTTCCATTTCTTCTCCGCCCCATTTAATAAGACCAGCCACAAGAAAAAATCTCATGCCTCTACTTATTGCTGACACCAAGATAAAAGGTAAAAAAGCCATCTGAAAGAAGCCTGCACTGACGGGAAATAGTTTATAAGGTACCGGAGAAAACCCTGCAATGAAAACA